>NZ_JBYTBG010000025.1:0-68556 GCF_058788915.1 Brevibacillus sp. FW301-21C12A | reverse complement strand
TCACGACATTGAAACCAACCACAGGCCATATAAATCTGTTGTCTTTTTCTCGAAAATGGAATTATGCAAAGTGCTCAAATAGCAACTTGTATCATTTCAAGTTGAAAAGAGCCAATATCTTTTACATTAATGGAGATGTTTTCGATAAATTCATCATTCTCATGTTCTTTTTTTTGACTTAAACCTAACAAGACAAGTTGGATCATTTATCAATCTCAAGTTCAGGTGTGTATTGGAGGGTTATCCCGAATTCAGGATTTGAATACTCTTTATATTTGGGGGTATCAGTTTCCTCTGGATTTGAAGGTGAGCAGCCAAGGATGCCCAAAGTAATAGCTAAGAACAAACCTGGTTTTAGCTTAAGCAAGCAAATTCGTCTTCAGCGATAGTATAGGGATATTCTACCATCTAGGCTGTGGTTAAGGGAATCAACCAAACAGGTATGGAGATAATTCCAGAAGCGAAACCCGCTCGTAGCCAATCACCCGGCTGCCTTCATATGTAAATGCGTGCTCGACAGGCTCGTCGTTTTCCAACATATACGGTAAAAAACGCGGGACATTTTCCGCAATTCCTTCGTTGTCCGGGTGCAAGATCCAGTCCAGCGTCACCCAGTCCAGAATGCCTTCCTCTACCCGCCGGGGCGTGACAAAACGTTCCCAAGCGTGCGGCAGCTCCGCCACGAAGGCGTACATCCCGCCGATCACCTTCCCGTCGAGCTTCCACGAGACGATTCCTTTGTAGCGGGCGAAGGTCAACGAAATGCCTGTTTCTTCGAATACCTCGCGGAGAACGCAGGCAAGTGGCGACTCGTTTGGCGCGAGCTTGCCGCCGACGCCATTCCAGCGGCCCATTAATGGCGGTTTGCGCCGATTCAACAGCAGAAACTCGTTTTGATGCATAAGAAAACAGATTGTGTATGTATACATGGGAATCCTTTCTGATATGGCGATATGGACAGCCTTCAAATATCTCGGGAGAGTCGTACCATATCCGTCAACGGAATGCCGTTTTCGTAGATCGATTCTTCGTAATGTCTGAGAAAAAAGTCGCGGTCGATCCAGGTCATGCGAAACCCGCATTTCTGGTAAAGGGCGAGCTGATTCAGGCTGGAATTGCCTGTGCCGACCTCGATCGTTTTGTATCCGGACGCCTTTGCCACCTCGATGGCGTGCAAAACGAGTTGTTTGCCGATGCCTTTTCCTTGATGAGCTTCATCCACCGCAATATTGACCAGCTCGATCGTGTCCGGGCGGGTAGGGATCAGGACGTAGACCCCGACGACGGCCGCGTCCTGGACGGCGACATAGCACTGCCCCCTTTTCAGGTAGTCTTCCACCAATTTTGGCGAAGGATCTGCAAGCAATAGCAGGGGCATGGGGGCCTCCTCGTGCGGAGCCAGCTTTCTGATTTCCATTTTGTTCTCTCCTTTTGGCTGGGGTTTAGTCTGCTTTTGCAGCACAGACCTGCCAGCTTCCAGCCGTTGCTTGCTATTGGCAAGCTTTGTATTTGTGCTATTATAACAATCGTTAAAAAAGTTTGCAAAATGTGCCAATCGCGATACGGATACGGGCGAGCTGGTAAAATATGTACAGTCACGATGCGATGCGAACGAGCAAGTATACCACACCAGTCGCATCACCGGGCGAACAAGCAACCTGACGAGCAGCAGGAACAAAAATGGAGGCGATTGCGATGGAAAACAGTGTGAAAGTAGCAGGAAAATCAATCGAGCAGTGGAAGCGGGAGTATCCGTTATTGTCCGAAATGATGGCGACGAAAGAAGTATTTTGGACAAATCCGGGCTATGCCCCCATCGCCCGTGCGGCTCTGTCGGTTACGGCCGATGAGGTGCGCGAGGCGGAGGAACGTTTGCGCCGATTCGCGCCTTTCATTCAACGCGCATTTCCGGAAACGGCCGAGGCAGGCGGACTGATCGAGTCGCCGCTCGTCTCCATCGGCAAAATGCAAAGCGAACTGGCGGCCCGCTTCGCACAGGAAATTCCGGGGCGGCTCCTGCTGAAGTGCGATAGCCACCTGCCAATCGCAGGCTCTATCAAGGCGAGAGGCGGCATCTACGAGGTTCTCGCCCATGCGGAGGAATTGGCCGACAAGCACGGTCTGCTGCCTGTTGACGGGGACTACGCCGTGTTTGCCTCTGATTCGTATCGCGAGTTGTTTTCCCGCTACTCCATCGCTGTAGGGTCGACGGGCAATCTCGGGCTGAGCATCGGTGTGATGAGCGCGAAGCTCGGCTTTCAGGTGACGGTACATATGTCCGCCGATGCGAAAGCGTGGAAAAAGGAGCTGCTCCGCGCAAAGGGCGTGCAGGTGGTCGAATACCAGTCCGACTACGGCAAAGCGGTGGAAGAGGGCAGAAAACAGGCGGAAGCCGATCCGCAGTGCTATTTTATTGACGATGAAAACTCCAAGCGGCTGTTTCTCGGCTACGCCGTGGCCGCTGAACGAGTGAAAAAGCAACTGGAGGAACAGCAGGTTGTGGTCGACAGCGAGCATCCGCTCTTTGTGTACTTGCCGTGCGGGGTAGGCGGCGGCCCGGGCGGCGTCGCCTACGGCTTGAAGCTCGTCTACGGCGATTACGTCCACTGCTTTTTTGCGGAGCCGACACATTCGCCTTGTATGCTGCTCGGCTTGCTGACTGGCCTGCATGACCAGGTAGCCGTGCAAGACTTTGGCATCGACAACAGGACAGAAGCGGACGGACTGGCAGTGGGGCGGCCTTCCCGTTTTGTCGGCAAGGTGATGGAATCGCTGCTCAGCGGCGTTTACACCGTGGCTGACGAGGAGTTGTACCGGCTGCTGCGGGCGCTGCGCGACAGTGAGTCGTTGCGGCTGGAGCCGTCTGCTCTCGCTGGCATGCCGGGGCCAGTCCGCCTGCTTTCGACCGAGGCGGGGCAGCGCTACATCGAGCAGCAAGGGCTTGCCGACAAACTGGCAAACGCGACCCATATCGTCTGGGCGACCGGAGGCAGCATGGTTCCGGCGCACATCCAGGAAGCGTATTATGCCAAAGGCATGCAGTACGACCAACGCAACATCTAGTCGCGCAACAGAGCGCCGTCGGTCTGGGGGATCGGCGGCGCTTCTTTCCGCAAAGGACCAATAGCCCAGGAAGTGTGGAAGATTCATCTTTTTGCGGCTGTCTACCCAGTTCGATAAGAAAATCTCTTTTTTTGAATTTCATAGAAAAAATTATGCTATAACCTTGAAAAAATATACATGCAAGTAAAATGAGGGCTAACAAGCCGCAACGCCAGCATGGACGGAAGGAGCGGGAAGCATGGGGAAATACGGGGAGGAATTAAAGCGTTACATTCCGATTGCGGACGCCATGGCCCAGACTTTCGGGAAGAACTGCGAGGTTGTAATTCACGATTTAAGCTCGCCGCAATCTTCGGTTATTTACGCAGCCAACAACCATGTAACAGGAAGGGCTATCGGCCAGTCGTTCCATCAGCTCATCACACAGGTGCTTTTGTCCCAAAAGCTGCAAAATGACGTCGTAGCCAATTACCGGACCGAGACGGAGGACGGGCGGACGATCAAGTCGACGACTGCCCTGATCCGCAATGCCGAAGGGGAAGCGATCGGCGCTTTTTGCATCAACATCGACATTCAGCCGCTTGTCAGCACACGGGAGTTTATCGAGGACTTCATCCGCATGGGCGGGGAGCCGCTGGAGTGCGAAGGAGCGGAAGTTGTGCAAAACGTGTGGGAGATCGTGGAAAAGCTGATTGCCCAGACGATCTCCGAGAAAGACGTGGAGAAAATCGACAAAAACGAAAAGCTGCAAATCGTCCAGTTCATGGACCAAAAAGGCGTGTTTTTAATTAAAGGCGCACTGGAGAAGGTGGCGGCCGAATTGAAAATTTCCAAGGTGACGTTGTACAGCTATCTCGATGAGCTGCGCAAAAGCCAAAAGCCGGAGCAAGACTGACCCGATGAAGCTGATCGGAAATAGCGCGGACGAACTGGTCACGCCGCTCTGCCCAGTGTTCTGAACCGCATGGAGTACAAGTTGCTACAGAGGCAGTCGCTCTAATGCAGAAGGGGCTGCTCTCCGGCCTGCGATCAAGCCGCATACGATGTTCGGATATTGCCCACAGGCAGATCGCGATTGCCGAGCGGCGGGAATAACCGTGGCAAAGCTCGGTGAAGGCATGGCCGCCCTTGAGCTGACAGACATTTTTATCGCGAAGAAAATCACCGGGAAGCAAAAGCTGGCAAGGCTTGCGACGCATGCCGCTTCGCGGTTTTTACGCCCGGGGGCAGGACTCTTGGCCCGGATTGTCGAATGATGTTAAGGCTTGGGAAGGCCAGGCAAACATGTCCGTCCGCACATCATGCGGCGGTTTTTTCTACTTTTCCAAAACAATCGCCATTTTCTCGCCGGTTGTTGATTAACGACCGCCCATTTTTGGCGAGAATGGGATGGTGAAGGAGGGGTGAGGATGGAGCAAGTTCTTCAACTCGTAAAAGATTACTGGCCCGTCGCGGTTTGTATCATCGTGGTGATTTTGGCGGCACAATGGGTCGTGCGCAGCCTGATCCGGATCATTTCGCTCGCTGCCATTATCGGCGTGGTGCTGGTGCTGTTTTTCCAGTTCAGCCCGGAGGAAGTCATTCAGATGGGGCGGCAAGCGGTGGTGGCAACCCAGGAAGTGGTGGACAAGACGATCACCCCTGTGCTGGACAGCGAACTAAAGGATGCCGACATTACGTTTCAGCCGGATGGCAGCTATGAAGTCAAGACGGCCAGCATTCGCATCGTGGGCAAAAAGGGAGAGACGAAGGCTACTGTCTACTACAAGGACGAAAAATGGGAAGTAGACATCGGCCAGCTCGGCAAGTTGTTCCAGGACAGACTGGGCAAAGCGGAACAAGAAACGACGACGATGTAAAAAAACGCATGAACCTGTAGCGGTTCGATGCGTTTTTTTATGGGCTGCTGGAGCAGGAGAAGACGTCTTTTGCGCCACGAGCGGAAAAGCTGTCCGTACGCCGCTCTCCGCTCGCGTCGAAATCTTCGATGCGATCAGCTTTTCCACCAATAGCCGCTCCAGTAGATCACGCCACTGATGACAACGAGGGAAAGAAAAAAGACAAGGCGAGTTCGCCATGCCCATCGCAGGCTCCAAAAGCACCTCCGCCCCCGCCCAGGCAAACAGCAAAACCGCTACCAACACGTTGGAGACTACAGCCAAAATTTTTTCCCTCCTGTGCAAGCAGACTCGTTCTCTCGGATATCCGATTGGAAGATACTGGAGGTTTCGGCGTAGCGGGAAAATCGGCGCCATGCAGGCTTCGACTTCGGCGCGCAGCACACGGTCACGCCTGTTGCTGCATCCCGGCTCATTCAAGCTTCTCGCCGCATGATAAACTCTTCAACCTCGCTGCCGCGCGCAGCGGAAAACCCTTTGTCCTCCCCAACGGTCTGAAAACCGCACTTTTGCAGGACGCGAATCGAGCCGACATTGTCCTTGGCGACGCGGGCGTAGACGGGACGAGCGGGGATGAGCTGCAAAAATGTTTGCAGCGCCGTCGTCGCGATGCCCTTGCCCCAGTATTCCGTTCCGAGCCAGTAGCCGACGGAAGGATGGCCGAATTGCTCGAAGTGCACGATGTAACCAGCGATCTTTTCATCCGCAAGCACGGTCATTTTGTGAATGGAGGCATCTGCCAACAGCTTGTTCCAATGCGCTGCAAACGGTTCGCGGTCGCTCGGGTTCTTGGCCGTGAAGGCGGCCATGCGGTTTGCTTCCGGGTCAAGCTGTTGGGCGTAAAATGTGGGCAAATCGTCTGCTGTTGTCGGACGTAAACGAATGTGGCTCAAGGCAAAAGTCCTCCGATTCATTTGTCGGCTGTTTGGTTGAGAGGAAAGCCAGCTTGCTTCATCATGTCACGATCTGGACATGCTGGCAAGCTACAGAAAAAGGCCAACCGGAATATCAGCGGTTGGCCTTGCCAATGGGTGGGATGAATCAGGTGCGGCAGGCGGCTCAGGCCTTGTCCGACAATACGGGTGGCACGCGCAGCAACGTTGCTTGCTCGTAAGCGTAAGCCAGACGAAGCAGCACCGACTCGGTGAAGGCCAGTCCGGTCAGCGTGATCCCGAAAGGCTTTCCTTCCGACGTGTAGCCCGCAGGTACTGTAATGGACGGATAGCCCGCTTTGGCAGGAATGGCGTAGCCTGTGCTGCCGGGGAAGAGCAGGGCGTCCAGCGCGTGTTCGCTGACGGCGGCATCAATCCCTTGGCGCTGCGACATTTCGAGATCGTACAGCCGCTGGCGCAAATAGGCCGGCTCGGTCAACGTGCCGCTCGTCTCTTCCGACTGCTCCAGAATGTCTTGTCCGTAGCGAAGCGCTCTTGCTTCGTGCTCGCGATTAAAGGCGATAATGTCCTTCAAGGTGCGAAGCGGATAGGTTGGCGCAAAGTTTTTCAAATACGCCTGGATGCCTGCTTTAAACTCGTGCATCAAAACGTGGGAGCTCCACTCCGCGTCTTCTGTCGGGATGCGGACAGGATCAATCAGCGTCGCGCCAGCCTCTCGCAGTTGCGAAAGAGCCGCTTCGTAAAGCGCGACTTCTTCCTCAGAGCATTTTGCCAGAAAGCGGGAGCGGACGACGCCAATTCGCGCGCCTTGCAGACCGTTCGCATCGAGGAAGGGGAGGTAATCGCGGTGCGCGATGCCAACGCTTTTTTCCGTCGCCGGGTCTTTGGGATCGACTCCTGCGAGAGCGCCCAGCAAAATCGCTGCGTCGGTGACGCTTCTGGTCATCGGCCCGGCCGTGTCCTGGCTGTGGGAAATCGGAATAATGCCGCGGCGGCTAATGAGGCCGACCGTTGGTTTGATCCCGACCAGCGAATTTTTTTCCGCAGGGTGCAGGATGGAGCCGGATGTTTCCGTTCCGACCGCCGCGACGGCGAAGCCTGCTGCAATGCTTGCCCCCGAGCCTGAACTGGAGCCGCCTACATCAAACGTGCCGGGGCCGTACGGATTGCGGACTTGTCCGCCGCGCGAGCTGTAGCCGTTTGGCATCAGGTCGGCCATGAAGTTCGCCCACTCGGTCAGGTTGGTTTTGCCCAAAATGACGGCTCCCGCTTCCCGCAGCCGCGCCGCGACAAAGGAGTCGGCCGCCGCGTAGGAATCGGCCAGTGCCAGCGAGCCGGCTGTCGTGTGCATATTGTCTTTGGTCGCGATGTTGTCCTTGATGAGAACGGGGATGCCGTGCAGCGGGCCGCGACTGCCCGAGACGGCGCGCTCCCGGTCGAGTGCTTCGGCAATGAACAGGGCGTCCGGATTGATTTCACTGATCGCGTTGATATAAGGCCCCTGTTTGTCGTAGGCCGCGATTCGCTCCAAAAAGGAAAGCGTCAGCTCCCTCGAGGTGGTTTTTCCTTCTTCCATTGCTGCTTGCCATTCGAGAATGCTTGCTTCATAATTTGGTGACACGAGTTTTCACCTTTTTCTGATGGATTTGACCATTCTTATTTTACCAAAAGCAGGGAAGCGGGAAAATGGCAGAGAAACAGAAGCGGGTGTAACGGGTAGCGCCCGCAAACCAAAAAGAAGACAGGAGTGCTTGGGCATGACGATTCAGGCTGTGCTTTTTGATTTGGACGGCACTTTGCTGGACCGCGACACGTCTCTTCTGCGATTCGTACACGATCAGTACGAGCGAATTGGCGCGCTGCAGCTTGTCCAAAAGGATGTCTTTTGCGAGCGTTTTATCGAGCTGGACCAGCACGGGTATGTATGGAAAGACAAAGTGTACGAGCAGCTTGTCGCGGAGTTCGCCATTCCCGATCTGGACGCTTCGTTTTTGCTGCAAGACTATATCAGCCAGTTTCCGCAACATTGCATTGCTTTTCCTCATCTGCACGAGACGCTTGGACAACTGCAACAGCAGGGCATCAAGCTCGGGCTGATCTCAAACGGGTTTGGACAGTTCCAGTACGCCAATTTGCAGGCGCTCGGCATCGCGCATTTTTTCGAGGCGGTACTGATTTCGGAATGGGAAGGATTGCGCAAGCCCGACCCGGCGATTTTTCAACGGGCGCTATCCAAGCTGCGCGTACCGCCGGAGCAAGCGATATACGTGGGCGATCATCCGGAAAACGACGTGCGTGCCAGCCGAGCCGTCGGGATGAAAGCGGTCTGGAAGCGCAGCGATCAGTTTGCTGCGGCTGCCGAGGCGGACGCCGTCATTGCCGATCTGGCGGAAGTGATCGGAATCGCGCTCCCGGCTGTTCAGCTTCGGCGGCAGGCGAGCCGGGACCTGGACTTTATTTGACAATTGGCGTTGTTGCGCCGTTTGCCCAGTCCAGAATGAACGGAGCCTGATGAGGATTCAGGCTGTCCGGTACTCTCTTCATTGGGATGGCCGGTGCCTGTGTAGTCGGTGACATGAAAAATGAGCTGAACGCTAAACACCTTGTCCCCATTGGCGTACTGGGCAAAACCGTTTTTCCCGGAGTAGATGCCAAACAGTTGCATTGCTTTGACGATGAGGTTCGTTTCCTCAAGCACTTCGCGGTGGATCGTCTCCGCAAACGTCTCGCCGATTTCCAACAGGCCGCCGGGAATGCCCCATATCCGGTTGTATTTTTGCTGCAACAAAATGCGTCCCTGGTCATCTTCCAAAATAGCGCCGCAGCTTACTGTCAACAACGTCTCGTGACCGATGAGCTTGCGCATGGTCGAAATATAGTTATTCATGGGCGTTTCCTCCGCTTATCAGCTTGAGCGCATCGCTCGCCACGCGTCGAAAATCAGCGTCAGGCCGCAGATGAGGGTGCTGAGCAAGCCGATCAGCTTCACGGCAAGCCGCACAGGCTCGGGCTTGATCCCCAGATCGAACAGGAAATTATAGTCGATCTCGTAGTTGACGAAAACAAGTCCGACCAAAAAACCGATGACGATACTTATCTTCTTTTCCATAGCACCTCCCAAGCAAAAAGAACGAAATGTAGCAAAAGGATGAGATTTCCATTTTTGCGAACACTTTGTTTATTATGAAGGAGATTGCGTTTGGAGACAACCGAAAAGATCGGCTGAATCAAGGTGCATTTCGAAACGACAGCATCTTATTTATCCGCACCGGGACGAGAGGCGCAAAAAAACAAGCTGACTACCACAAGGGACAGTCAGCTTGCTTTGTTTTTCGTTTGCTTATGCGTTCGCTCCGGCAGCTTGCAGCTTCGCTTTTTCTTCTTCGACGAAGCGGTTGCGCGGATGCTCGCGGCATTCGTCGGAGCAGGAACGCTTGTATTTTTGCTCGCATTCCGGGCAGCAGAAGTGCTGCTTGTTGCAGAAAGGATTGGCGCAGTTCACGTAGCGGTCTTCGACAGTACCGCAGTAGTAGCAGCGGCCGATCACCACGTCTTCTTCGGTGTGGTTGATCGGTACGGAGATGCGCTCGTCGAACACGTAGCATTTTCCGTCCCACAGGCGGCCTTTTACTTCCGGATCTTTTCCGTAGGTGACGATTCCGCCGTGGAGCTGGTACACATCTTTAAAGCCTTGTTCCAGCAGCACGCCGGTCAGCTTTTCGCAGCGAATGCCGCCTGTGCAGTAGGTGAGGACTTTTTTGTCCTTGAACTGGCTCATGTTTTTCGCGATCCACTCAGGAAACTCGCGGGAGGAATCGACTTCCGGACGGATCGCGCGGCGGAAGTGACCGAGGTCGTATTCATAGTAGTTGCGGCCGTCGAGGATCACGACGTCCTCTTGCTGCATCATTTCGTAAAATTCTTTCGGGCTCAAGTATTTTCCTGTTTTGACGTTCGGGTCGACGTCTTTTTCCAGGCGCCAGGTCACCAGCTCTTTTTTCGCGCGAACGAACATTTTTTTGAACGCGTGCCCGTCCGCCTCATCTATTTTAAACCACATGTCGGCAAAACGCGGGTCTTTTCTCACATACTCCATGTAGGCGTCTGTCTGCTCGATGGTGCCGGATACGGTTCCGTTGATGCCCTCGGGAGCGACGATAATCCGTCCCTTCAGTCCAATCTCCTTGCAAAATTGCAAGTGTTCAGCAGCATACTCCTCATAGTTGTCCACTGGAGTGTACTTGTAGTAAAGCAAAATACGGTATGGTTTTTGTACTTGCAAGGTACAATTCCACCTTTCTTGTTCAATTGTAGTTTATGACGCAACGGTGATTATATCACAACTCGCCAGCAAAAGCGTAGAAAAAGAAAGGAATTTGTGAGCTTTCTATGAAAATGTGCAAAATAGTAGTGAAAAAGCGGCGAACTTGCTGGATGCAGGTTCATCTTGTACACTATGGAAGGACATTAGCTGTAGAGGCGATAGACGAGGAGAGACTTGGATGAATACGACAAATGAGCGCCTGGTTGCCCAGGTGAAACTTAAAAAACTGCACCCGGATGCCGTCATTCCGCAATACGCGCGCGCGATGGACGCCGGATTCGATCTGGTAGCGGTAGAAGATACGATTATCGCTCCGGGGGAGTCTGCCAAAATTCCGACCGGACTGGCTTTTGCCTTGCCGGAAGGGTTCGAGCTGCAAGTGCGCCCGCGTTCCGGGATAGGCGCGAAGACAAAGCTGCGCCTGTCGAATGCGCCGGGGACGGTCGATGCGGGGTATCGCGGAGAGGTGTGCGTGTTGATGGACAACATCCGCATTCCTTCTGGCAAGCTCGGCAAAGTGTGTCTGGATGCAGGCGAAAAACAGGTGGAGGTGGCTGAGGAAGTCGACGCGCACAGCTACTTCATTAAAAAAGGCGACCGGATCGCGCAAGGTGTGATCGGTCTGGTGCCTGTCGCCCGCTTCGAGGTTGTCGACGAGTTGGATGAGACGGAAAGAGGAGCGGGAGGCTTCGGCAGCAGCGGGATCAACGGCTAGGCCGATCTGCCCAACAAAGAAAAGACCCCTGGGAAGCAGCGTGTGCAGAAACAAACGGCACATCGCGGGCAGATCAGGGGTCTTTTCGCTGTACGCTCGCTGCAACGAGCAAGCTGCTTTTACACTTTGGCCGCAAGGAAGCGGTCGATCCGGCTGATGTCCTCCTCCGTGAGCGAACGGCCGTCGGCTTTGACGAACACGCATGGACCGTAGACCCAGTCCAAATAGCCGTCCGAGGTGATCGGGAAGTTGTTCCCCAACACGCCGCGCCCATCTTCATTCACGATCAAGGAAATTCCTTCCAGATGATCGTCGGCCACCACTTCAAAGTCGCCGTCCACCAGGTCGCTCAAGGAGCTGGTATCGGCAATGTCGAGCTTTTCCGCCTGTTCATGCGGACGTTTTACATAGACGGTAATCACGTTCCTTCACTCCTTTGTCCCTTCATCATAACCGAAAGCGAAAAAATGCGCGAGACGGATGTCAACGCTTCTGTTGGTTATGCTATGGGTTAGCTGCTACACCAACCAATGCCGAGGGGAATTGCCGCATGGATTTAGTGAATGGCAAACTGTATTGGTCGCATACTTTTCCCAACCCGCCACGCTATCCTGCCATTTCGGACGATTTGCGCTGTGATGTGGTGATCGTCGGCGGAGGCAGCAGTTGTGCCAACACAGGGCTGCTGCAGTTCGCCAATGACAAGTTGCTTGCCGCCAGCATCCATTCTTTTGGCGAGGAACAGGGCGTCCGTTTTTTTATGCTTTTTTGGTAGATTGGATATTTTAGGTATACTATTTCAAGCCAGACAAGAATGGGTCGACTCCTTATACGGTTTTGAAAAAAATGAACGTGGGGGTTTGTTTATGAATAAATATTCGTGGACATTGCTCGGCGTCGTCATCGTGGCCGGAATTTCGTTGGCTACGTGGCGAATGCCATGAACCAAGGCGACAAGGAAGCGCTGGCTGCCTACAAAAAGATGGAACAGGCCCGTAACAAAGACAGCAAATTTTTCAGCAAATGAAAAAGCAACGTAAGCTTGTCCGGCTTTTCCATTCCGGGAGCTGTGCTGCCGGAAGCGGAGGAAATACGCTCCTATGACGGCCGTTCTATGCAGGATTGGCTATCTCCTACGGATGAGAAGCTCTCGTTCATCATGGAAGGTGGGGAGGCCAAAGGAATCGTCATCGCGACCGATACAGAGCCGATCCTGGCTGGCGGCGAGAAAAGTGGCCCGGAACTGTTTGCGCTTTACGAAAAAATCAAGGAAACGGGCCGCTACTTTTTTAGAGCTCCCGGCGCACACACCGCTCGAAGCGCAAGAGGTCGTGCAACAGATTCAAGCGGCAGCAGACGACAGAACCGGGGAGTAAAGTTTATGAATAAATCAAATCCGCATTCATGGGGGACAGCGCCGGTTGCTGTCTTTTTTGTTTTGGACCAAAAATGCTCTGGGAAGCGGCGCGATACGTTTGCGCAAGGGAAAAACTCAATGGAGCGGTCGCCGCAACTGATGCGATAAAGATCATCTGCACGGCTGCCCGCGCTCACCTCGCCCGCCCATGGGGCATAAAGTGGATGGGAATATGATTGACAGCGATAAAAAGGCGGGTATAATCGTAAATAACTAAGTATTCCGAGTAAAATAGTATAGATTAAAAAACAGGGAGTGAAGGTTACCAGTATGAACACCACAAAGGGCAAGATCCATTCCAGCCTGCAACGCATCGGCATCGTCGCTTTGGCTATCGCTTTGGGCGGATGCTCCGCTGCGTCGACAGGAACGGGAACAAGCGGGACAGAGGCCGGGGGCAGCGCCCAGACTGTAGAGCTGCTCAATGTCTCCTACGACCCGACGAGAGAATTTTACCAGGAGGTTAACGAGGAATTTGCCCAGGAGTGGAAGGCAAAAACCGGACAATCGGTCACGATCAAGCAGTCTCACGGTGGGTCCGGCAAGCAGTCCCGCTCCGTCATCGACGGTCTGGAGGCGGATGTCGTCACATTGGCGCTCGCCTACGACATCGACGCCATTGCCGAGCGCGAGCTGATCCCGGCCGACTGGCAAAAGAAGCTTCCGGACAACAGCTCGCCGTACACCTCGACCATCGTTTTTCTGGTGCGCAAAGGTAATCCCAAGCAGATCAAGGATTGGGACGATCTGGTCAAACCGGGCATCTCGGTCATCACGCCGAATCCGAAAACGTCCGGGGGAGCCAGATGGAACTACCTCGCTGCCTGGGGCTATGCGCTCAAGAAAAACGGGGGCGACGAGGCGAAAGCCCAGGAGTTCGTGGCAGCGCTGTTCAAAAATGTCCCGGTGCTCGATTCGGGCGCGCGCGGATCGACGACTACTTTTGTCGAGCGCGGCATTGGCGACGTGCTGATCGCCTGGGAAAACGAAGCGTATCTCGCGGTGAACGAGCTGGGCAAAGACAAATTCGAGATCGTCAATCCGTCTATCAGCATTTTGGCGGAGCCGCCTGTCACCGTCGTCGACAAGTACGCGGAAAAGCACAAGACTAAGGAAGTCGCCGAAGCGTACCTGCAATTCCTCTACACGAAAAAAGGCCAGGAAATCGCGGCGAAGCACTACTATCGTCCGCGCTCCGAAGAGGTGCTCAAGGCACATACACCTGCGTTTCCTGAAATCGAAATGTTCACAATAGACGAACTGTTCGGCGGTTGGACGAAGGCGCAGCAAATCCATTTCTCCGACCAGGGCGTCTTCGATCAGCTTTACAAACCGTAATCGCCCATAAACATATCTTGCCATCAGAGGAGTTAGCTCCATGAGAAAACTATTTTCGCGCAGGGGGTTTTTGCCGGGCTTCGGGATTACGATGGGCTACACCATTGTTTACTTGAGCCTCTTGGTGCTGATCCCCCTGTCCGTCCTGTTTTTAAAAGCTTCCACCTTGAGCTGGGAGCAGTTCGTAGGCACGATTCTCGATACGCGCGTGCTCGCCTCGATACGCGTCAGCATTCTCACTTCCTTTTTTGCCGCCTGTGTCAATGCGGTATTCGGCGTGCTGGTCGCTTGGGTGTTGACCCGCTACCAGTTTGCCGGAAAACGTATTATTGACGGCATTGTCGATCTTCCGTTTGCCTTGCCGACAGCGGTAGGCGGGATTGCGCTCACCTCGATCTACGCCGAAAACGGGTGGATCGGGCAGTATTTGGCGGAGTGGGGGATCAAAGTGGCGTACACGCCGATCGGCATTTGGGTGGCGTTGACGTTTATCGGTCTTCCGTTTGTCGTGCGGACGGTGCAGCCTGTTTTGCAGGACTGGGATTTGCAGATGGAGGAAGCAGCCGCGACGCTGGGGGCGACACGCTTTCGCACGTTTACCCGCGTCATCTTGCCCCATTTGCTCCCGGCGATCATCACCGGCTTTGCCCTCGCTTTTGCCCGAGCGCTCGGCGAGTACGGTTCTGTCGTCTTTATTTCCGGCAATATGCCGCTCAAGACAGAAATTGTGCCGCTGCTCATCATGACAAAGCTGGAGCAGTTCGACTACGCGGGCGCGACGGCGATCGCGACGGTCATGCTCGTCGCCTCGTTTGTCATGTTGCTGATAATTAACTACATGCAATGGAGGATTAACAAATTCGATGCGGCACGATAGAGGGTGTGACCAATGAAGCATGTAACAGAGCCAGCCTACGTGCGCTGGAGCTTGATCGCAGTTGCTTTTCTGTTTCTCGGCCTGTTTCTCATCCTGCCGCTGATTGCCGTGTTCACCGAGGCGTTCAAGCAAGGGGCAGACGTGTTTTTCGCCGCCATTTCGGACCCGGAAACGCTGTCGGCGGTCAAACTGACGCTATTGGTCGCCGCGATCAGCGTGCCGTTGAACGTCACGTTTGGCATCGCTGCCGCGTGGGCGATCGCGAAGTTTTCGTTTCGCGGCAAAAATGTGCTGCTGACCCTGATTGACTTGCCGTTTGCGGTGTCGCCTGTCATCTCCGGGCTGATTTTCGTTCTTCTGTTCGGCAGCCAGGGAATTGCAGCGCCGTGGCTGGCTGCGCTTGACCTGAAAATCATCTTCGCCGTGCCGGGCATCGTGCTGGCGACGACTTTTGTGACGTTTCCGTTTGTCGCCCGCGAGCTGATTCCCGTGATGGAGGCGCAGGGCAAGGACGAAGAGGAAGCGGCCGTGTCGCTCGGGGCGAGCGGCTGGAAAACGTTTTGGCGCGTCACGATGCCGAATGTGAAGTGGGGCATTTTGTACGGCGTCATTCTCTGCAATGCCCGGGCGATGGGCGAATTTGGCGCTGTCTCGGTCGTTTCCGGCCATATTCGCGGCATGACCAACACGCTGCCTTTGCACGTGGAGATTTTGTACAACGAATACCAGTTCGCTGCGGCTTTCGCGGTCGCGACGCTTCTCGCTGTGTTGGCACTGGTTACGCTCGTTTTGAAAAGCGTGATTGAGTGGAAAACGGAGCGACAGTCCGAGGGGGAAGAGGAACATCACTTTGACGTGTCAGGAGAGAGGGCAGGATGAGCATTGAGGTTGTCAACATTACGAAGACATACAAAAACTTTACCGCGCTGCAAAATGTCAATTTGCACATACCCGAGGGCGAGCTGGTTGCGCTCTTGGGCCCGTCCGGCTCCGGCAAGACGACCTTGCTCCGGCTGATCGCCGGACTGGAGCAGTCGCAGCAGGGGCGCATCCTGTTCAACGGCGAGGACAATACGGACCGGGACGTGCGCGAGCGCCAGGTGGGCTTTGTGTTCCAGCATTACGCCCTGTTTCGGCACATGAACATTTTCGACAACCTCGCTTTCGGTCTTACTGTCCGTCCCCGCAAAACAAGGCCGAGCAAAAGAGAGATTCACGAAAAAGTGCATTCCCTGCTCCGGCTGGTTCAATTGGAGGGGCTTGCCCATCGCTATCCTTCGCAGTTGTCCGGGGGACAGCGGCAGCGTGTCGCGCTGGCCAGAGCGCTTGCGGTGGAGCCGAAATTTTTGC
This sequence comes from Brevibacillus sp. FW301-21C12A, assembly GCF_058788915.1. NCBI lineage: Bacteria > Bacillati > Bacillota > Bacilli > Caryophanales > Paenibacillaceae > Brevibacillus > Brevibacillus sp. FW301-21C12A. The sequence continues at coordinate 52,681 of NZ_JBYTBG010000025.1, read as the reverse complement.
TGCTGGATGAGCCGTTTGGCGCATTGGACACGAAAGTCAGGCAGGAGCTGCGGCGCTGGCTGCGCCATTTGCACGGAAAGCTCGGCTTGACGATTTTGTTTGTGACGCACGACCAGGAAGAGGCGATGGAGCTGGCAGACCGCGTCGTCGTCATGAACGAAGGCAGAGTGGAGCAGGTAGGCTCCCCCGAAGAAATTTACCACAAGCCCGCCAATCCGTTTGTCTACAGCTTCCTCGGCCGCGTCAATCTGTTCCACGGGCGGATTCAAAACGGGCGGATCAAGCTGGGGGAAGCGGAGTTCGAGGCGGAGCACGATGTCGGCGAGGGGCCAGCCGTCGGCTACATGCGTCCGCATGACGTGGAAGTGTCGCTGCATCCGCCAAAATCGTCCGCAGCGACAGCCGTTCAGGCGCAAACCGAGCGGATTACCTTGCTCGGGCCGATCGTCCGTCTGGAATTGAAGCGGCTGGATACGAAGGAAGTGTTTGAAGCGGAAATGAGCCGGCAGCGGTTTTTGGAACTGAACGTCGTCGAAGGCGGAACCGTGTACGTGACGCTGCACAACGTGTCCATTTTTGTGGACAACGCGCCAGCGATCAAGCCAACGCGGGCGTACGTCCCGCAGCAAGTGAGCATTTGAGCGGTAGTTGCGCGACAAAACGAATGCGAAACCGGCTTGCCCAAACAGGCAGGCCGGTTTTCGCTGGGAAGGGCACGGTTATTCGCCGCGTTGCTTGGAGCGCGTCTCTTCTTTGCCCACTGTTGTCGAAGAACGCGTCTGGGAAGGATTTTCTTTTTTGCCCATCTCGTTTTTGACTCCGTTGTGCTTGGACATCGTCACGACCTCTTTCTTCGTTAGGATGGACGTACAGTGGTAGCTTTCCCGCTTCCGCCGCAATCCATGTGGGGGAGTCCGTTTTGGCCGCGCTTCGCGGCATCTGCTTTTCTTTTGCAATATGAGGCTATCTCTGGTAAGATAAGTGTTTGAACGATTCAAAAAAGGCAGGTATTGCGACGATGATAAGCACTCAGAACGTGACGCTGCGCTACGGCAAACGCGCACTGTTTGAAGATGTATCCATTAAGTTTACCCCTGGTAACTGTTACGGCCTCATCGGTGCGAACGGTGCGGGGAAATCTACGTTTCTCAAGATCCTCTCCGGAGAGATCGAACCGACGAGCGGACACGTTTCGGTGACACCAGGCGAGCGTATCGCTGTGTTGAAGCAGAACCACTTCGAGTTTGACGAGTACGATGTACTGAAAACAGTCATTATGGGTCACAAGCGCCTGTACGAGATTATGGAAGAAAAAACGGCGCTCTACATGAAAGAAGACTTCTCCGAAGAGGACGGCAACCGCGCCTCTCAACTGGAAGGCGAGTTTGAAGAGCTGAACGGCTGGATGGCGGAAGCGGATGCGGCGAGCCTTTTGATCGGTCTGGGCATCCCGACCGACCTGCACGACAAGCTGATGAAAGACCTGTCCGGTACGGAAAAAGTACGGGTACTGCTCGCGCAAGCGCTGTTTGGCAACCCGCACATCCTGCTTTTGGATGAGCCGACAAACCACTTGGATATCGAGTCGATTCGCTGGCTGGAAAACTTCCTGGCCGATTATGAAAACACCGTCATCGTCGTTTCCCATGACCGTCACTTCCTGAACAAAGTGTGTACGCACATTGCGGATATCGACTTCGGCAAAATTCAAATGTACGTAGGGAACTACGACTTCTGGTACGAATCCAGCCAGCTCGCGCTGAAGATGGTTCGTGAGCAGAACAAGAAAAAAGAAGAAAAGATGAAGGAGCTCCAGGAGTTCATCGCGCGCTTCTCCGCGAATGCTTCCAAGTCGAAGCAAGCGACCTCGCGCAAAAAGCTGTTGGAGAAAATTACGCTGGAAGACATCCGTCCGTCCAGCCGCAAATATCCGTTCATCAACTTCAAGCCGGAGCGCGAGGCGGGCAAAAACTTGCTGGCGATCGAAGGCTTGAGCAAGACCGTAGAGGGCGAAAAGCTGTTTGAAAACCTCCATCTGGTCATCAACAAAGGCGACAAGGTAGCGTTTGTCGGACCAAACGAGCTGGCGAAAACGACCTTCTTCCAAATTTTGATGGGCGAAGTACAGCCGGACAGCGGCTCTTTTGAATGGGGCGTCACCACTTCCCGCGCGTACTTCCCGAAAGACAACGCAGAGTACTTCGACACCGATTTGAGCCTCGTGGATTGGCTGCGTCAATACTCCAAGGAGCAGGACGAGACGTTTATTCGCGGATTCCTCGGCCGCATGCTGTTCTCCGGCGACGAAGCGCTGAAAAAAGCGAACGTGCTGTCCGGGGGCGAAAAAGTTCGCTGCATGCTGTCCAAAATGATGCTGGCTGGCGCCAACGTGCTGATTATGGACGAACCGACGAACCACTTGGATCTGGAATCGATCACAGCGTTGAACAACGGCTTGATCGACTTTGAAGGAACACTGCTGTTCGTCTCCCACGACCATCAGTTCGTGCAAACCATCGCCAACCGGATCATCGAGTTCACTCCTAAGGGCGTTATCGACAAGATGATGACCTACGACGAGTACCTCGACAGCGAAGAGATCAAGCGCCTGCGCGAAGAGCACTACGCGTAAAAGCGACGGTTTCTTACGTTCACAGGAAAACGCAAAACCCGTGTCCTATGCACCATTCGTTGTGCCGGACACGGGTTTTTTGGCGTGCGAAAAAGCAGACTGTTACGGGGCGGGCGGCTCGTCCTCCAACAACTCCACTTTGCTCAAAAACGACTCTTTGCTCGAAAAGATAACGCGTTCCTTGCGCGGAGCCGTAAAAAAGACGACGATGTACTGGTCGTCGATGTATTCGACGATTCCGCGTTTTTTCGGGCGTTCTCTCGTTTTCACAGGCTTGTTCAACCACTCATCCATGCAAATTCCCCCTACGTCTCTCTTTTGCCATTATACCAGCTTCCGCTTGCGGATACCCGATCGATTGCACTGTCATGGCGATGCGCAGCAGCAGTTGGTCATGGCCGTTTTCCGGGTTCAGCCCGGACAGCTCGCGGATGAGCGCCAGCCGGTACTTGATCGTATTTTTGTGGACGAACAACTGCGCGGCTGCTTCGGCATGATTGCCGTCCGCCTGCAAAAAGACTTGGAGCGTCTGCAAGAGCTGGCCGTTTTTCTCCCGGTCGTACTCCCTGATCCGGCCCAAGTATTCTCTAGCCAAAGAGGATGCTTCCGTGCCGGGCTGCTCCGCAAACAGGATGCGCTCCAGCCCGAGGTCGTGGAAGTCGACGACGACGGTGTTGGCCGCGGCGGATGCGGAACTGCCGCGAAGCGCCGTCCGAAAGCTGATTTGCGCCTCGCGGTAGCTCTGGACGATGCCTGCTCGTCCAGAATGAAAGCGGCCCAGCCCGACGAACACAGGCTGCTGCCAGGCAAACGAGCGCACGGCTTCGAGCACTTGCCGCATGCTGCCTACAGCCTCTGCGGTTTCTGCTGCGGTCGGTACGAGCAAAACGACGCGATTGTGCTGATCGAGCCCGAAGAGGATCGCCAGGTCGAGAGAAGACAGGAGAGGGCGGAGAGCTTCCAGCAAACTGTGATTTTCGGTCCAGTTTTCGATGCCTGTGCGCTCGTGCGGGGACACTCCCATGACGACGACGGTATAGTGGTCCGCGAGCTTCCAGCCGACCTCATCCGCTTTTCGCGTAAGCACGTCTTGCGCATGAATCTCGCCGCCGAGAAGAAGCTGCAAAAAATCGTTGCGGAAGCGCTGATACGTCTCGGCGACAGAGCGCATGCGCTCCATTTCCAGCGACAGCAAGGCCGCGCTTTGCTCGATGGCGACCTTTTCCCACGCGTGCAGCTCCCGGTCCATTTGCCCCACAACAATCGCGCCCTGCACCTTCTGCTCGTGCAGCAGCCAGCGGATGGGATAGCCATTGGCGCTTTTGGCGAGCGGGTGTATGCCCAGATGGCGGGAGGCGGTTTGTCCAAACTTTTGGCCGATCTCCGAGTCGGCGGGGAATGCTTCGGGCGGCGACTCCCACTTCCATTTGCAGCCAGGCACTTGAATGGAGACGGGGGCTTGCAACAGGTCGTGCAGCAGTTCAGCCAGCTTGGAAACCGGATCTCCGGCGGTCAGGTGGCGATGAAACCGCTCGTAAATGGCGTGTGTGCGGTTGAGTTCGATGCGCTGTTTGTCGTTGATGTATTGCACGACGGGCACGATGACATCTGACCATGCTTTTTCCATCGGAAAAGACAGGATCGGCATTTGCCTGTTTTGCGCGTAGGCGAGGACGGCAGGGGGCAGGCTCTCGATGTAGCGGCCGAGCTTGATCGCAAGTCCCGGCGTTCCCGTCTCGACCAGTTCGTCGATCAGTCGGGTCAGCCCTTCCTCGCACGAATCTTTTTGCGTCAAAAACGGGAAGCCTGTCGTCAGCACAAATTCGCCGGGCCGCAGCCAGCGGTGCCCGTCGGGAGAGTCAAACGAAGTAACCCCGAGCAGCTCTCTGTCGAGAAACTCTTCCCCCGCCAGCACGGCGTTTTTTGCAAAGCCCCCAACCTGTATCAGTTCACGGACTGTTATCACGCTACTTCCCCCCCGGTGTTCCATTTATTATCAGCACAAACAAAAGCTTGCTCTGTTTTCTGGTCATTTGCACAAAGGAGAAAATTGAATTTTTCGATAATAATAGAGTACATGTCCAAAGCGCGCGCAGGCAATGGGACAAATCGAGTAAACAGGGGGATTTGCATGAAAGCAAGAGATTGGCTTGGGGTCGTGCCGTTTGTCGGCATGCTTGGCGGGATACCTTTTGTCAACCGGGTGGAGCCGTATGTGCTTGGGATGCCATTTGTCCTGTTCTGGATTGTGTTGTGGGTGGTGCTGATCTCTGTCGTCATGGCGATTTTGAACAAAATCGATCCGGCGACAAAAGAGGAGGAGAGCTCATCATGAACAGCGCCCTCTTGATTATTTTTGCCTTTCTGCTGCTGGCGTTCTACTCCGGGATTCGCGCGCGCCAAGGAAAAGACATGAACATGGAGCAATGGACGGTTGGCGGCAGAGGCTTTGGCTCTATCTTTATTTTCCTGTTGGTGGCGGGGGAAATTTATACGACCTTTACGTTCCTTGGCGGAAGCGGCTGGGCCTACTCCAAAGGAGCGCCTTCCTACTACGTCCTGTCCTACATCTCGCTTGCCTACGTCATTTCCTACTGGCTACTGCCTCCGATCTGGCGCTATGCCAAAGAACACAGACTCGTCTCCCAATCCGATTTTTTTGTGAGCAAATACAACAGCCCGATCCTGGGCATTCTCGTGGCCGCCGTTGGCGTCGTCGCGATCATCCCGTACCTCGTGCTGCAATTTAAAGGGCTTGGCATTATCGTCTCGGAAGCTTCTTACGGGACGATCTCGCCAGCAGCCGCTGTTTGGCTCGGCGTGATCGCGGTCACTATCTACGTGATGCTGTCCGGCATTCACGGCTCGGCCTGGACGGCAGCGATCAAGGACATCATGATCTTTTTCGTCGTCGTCTTTCTCGGGATTTACTTGCCGTACCACTACTACGGCGGCATTCAGCCGATGTTCGAAGCGGTGCAGGCGGCGAATCCGGGCTTTCTGACCTTTCCGGAAGAAGGGCTCAGCATTTCCTGGTACATTTCCACCGTACTCATTACGGTTTTCGGCTTTTATATGTGGCCGCATACGTTCGGCTCGGTCTTTTCGGCCAAGAATGAAAATGTTTTCCGCAAAAATACGATCATGCTGCCGCTCTACACCTTGATGCTCTTGTTTGTGTTTTTCGTCGGCTTTACCGCGATCCTGCAAGTTCCCGGCTTGCAAGGGGCAGACGGGGATTTGTCTTTGCTACGGCTGTCGCTTACAACGTTTGACCCGTGGATCGTCGGCATCATCGGGGCGGCGGGGCTGCTGACGGCGCTCGTGCCCGGCTCCATGCTGCTGATGACAGGGGCGACGCTTTTGGCGAAAAACGTGTACAAGGTGATGGCGCCTGCCACGACGGATGCCCAGATCGCGAAGACGGCAAAACTGCTCGTGCCAGTTATCTCTCTGGTTTCTCTCTACTTTACGCTCGGCGGCGGCGACACGCTCGTAACCTTGCTGTTGATGGGCTACAGCCTGGTGACCCAGTTGTTCCCGGCGCTGTTGTTCAGCTTGCCGAAGCAGCCCTGGGTGAACAAATACGGGGCGTTCGCCGGCATTCTCGCAGGGGTGGCGACGGTGGCTTATGTCACGGTGGCGAACGTGACGCTGGCGACAATGTTCCCGCATTGGCCGTCCGCGATTAAAGATTTGAACATCGGGGTAGTGGCGCTGCTCGTCAACATCGTCGTCATGTTTGCCGTGACAGCGGTAACGAGAAGCATGGCTGTCGGTGAGCATCAGGCGGCGAAAGCAGAAGGGACGCCTACGCTGGAATAGCGCGCAAGGCAACGTGAAAAAACGAATGGGGGAAGCAACATGGCAGATACCGTTTTTCTCAATGGACATGTGGTGACCGTGGATGCGCAGGACCGGATCGCAGAAGCGGTCGCGATCAAAGGCAACCGGATTGTCGCTGTCGGCACAACCGAACAGATCAAAAAGCTGATCGAGCCAGAGACAAACATCATCGACCTGGAAGGCAAAAGCCTTTTGCCCGGCTTTATCGACGCGCACTTGCACATCACGATCTACGGCACGAACAAGCTCGGCGTGGACTGCAAGGCGCGCGGCATCCGCTCGATCGAGGAACTGCTCGCGGCGCTCAGGGAGCGGGCGGAAACAACGCCGGAGGGCGAATGGGTGAGAGCGTGCGGGTTCGACGAAAACTTGATGATCGAGCAGCGCTATCCGACCCGTGCCGAACTGGATGCGGTGTCGGGCAAGCATCCGATCTTCGTCATGCGGACGTGCGCCCACCACAGTGTCGCAAACAGCCGGGCATTGGAGCGCGCCGGCTACGACAAACAGACGCCGGACCCGCAGGGCGGCCGGATCGACCGCGACGGGCAGGGCGAATTGACAGGCTTTTTGGTCGAGACGGCCCACATGAAAATGTTTGAGCTGGCCGCTTTTTCCGAAGCGGAGTACAAAGAGGGGCTGCGCCTCGCCTCCGAAGATTTTGTGGCGGCTGGCATCACCAGCGTTCACGACGCAGGCGGGTACGGGCCGGACAACTATCGGGCGATGCAAAAGGCGGTGCAGGCAGGCGACGTCAAGGTGCGCATTTACGCGATCATTTGCGCCCTGAATCAGTCGGAGGACTTCGTGCGGCGGATGATCGACGCGGGAATGGTCACGGGAACGGGCGACGAGCGCTTTCGCATCGGCCCGGCGAAGGTGTTTACCGATGGAGCGAGCATTGCGCCGACGATGGCGATGCGCGAGCCGTTTGACAGCCGTCCCGGCGATTGCGGAATTCTCTACTATGAACAGGACGAGTTGAATACGATTTTGGGAGAGGCACATGCCAAAGGCTTTCAGATTACCGCGCATGCCCAGGGGGATCGCGCAATCGACATGCTCTTGACCTGCTTTGAAACCGCGCTGGCCGCGCATCCGCGTAAGAACCACCGCCACCGGATCGAGCATGCGGGCGTCTCGTCGCCGGACTTGCTTGCGCGAATGGCCCGACTGGGCGTTGTGCCGATCCCGAACCCGGCGTTCATTTACGATCACGGCGATTCGTACGTCAAAAACATCGGGGAACGGGTCGGGCACATGTTTCCCGCGCGCGGGCAGGCTGATCTTGGCATCATCGCGGCAGGGGCATCGGACTGCCCGGTGACCGATTTCAACCCGCTGATCGGCATTCACGCCGCGGTCAACCGACGGAGCAAAACAGGCCAGCCAGTCGGGACCAACCAGCGCGTCACCGTCATGGAAGCGATCCGCATGTTCACCTGGAACGGCGCGTACGCCAGCTTCGAGGAGGGGATCAAGGGCAGCATTGAGCCGGGCAAGCTGGCCGATCTCGTGGTGCTGAACGGCAACATTTTGTCCCACCCGCACGAGCGCATCAAAGAACTGAAGGTCGAACAGACGATGATTGACGGCAAGATCGTTTACCAAAGTCAGGATGAGGAGGTTTTGAAGGCATGAACGTAAAAGCGAGAGTGCTTACGATCAACGAAGAGCGGCTGCGAAAGCGGATCGAAGCTTTGGCCCAGATCGGGAAAATCGGCGAGACGGGTGTATGTCGGCTGGCCCTGTCCCCGGAGGATCGCGCTGGCGTGGAGCTGGTGCGCTCCTGGATGGAGGAAGCGGGGCTGTCTGCCCGGCTGGACCACTTCGGCAACCTGATCGGGCGACTGGCTGGCCAAAACCCGGCTGCGCCCGTCCTGATGATCGGCTCGCACATTGATTCCCAGCCGTACGGCGGCAGGTATGACGGCGTAATCGGCGTATTGGGCGGTCTGGAGGTCGCCCAGACGCTGCGCGAGCAAGGCATCGTCCCCAAGCAGCCGATTGAGGTAGTGGCGTTTTGCGACGAGGAAGGCTGCCGTTTTCAAAAAGGCTTGTTCGGCTCAAAAGGAATCCTCGGGCAGCTCGACCCGCAAGACCTGGAGCGCACCGACAAAAGCGGCGTGACGCGCAGGGAGGCGCTCGCAGCGTTCGGCTGCGACCCCGAGCGCCTGGCCGAATCGGTCTATCCCGCAGGCAGCATCGGCGCGTATCTGGAGCTGCACATCGAGCAAGGGCCAGTTCTCGACGATGCCAACGAGCCGATCGGCATCGTGTCGGCGATCTCGGGCCCGCTGTGGTGGACGGTCGAGCTGACGGGCTTTGCCGGACATGCCGGATCGGTGCCGATGCCGATGCGCAAAGACGCGCTGGTCGGAGCGGCCAAAGTCATTCTCGCGGTAAACGAGCTGGCCCGGCTAGACCCGGAGGCGCCGACGGTAGGCACGGTAGGCCACCTGGAGGTGTTCCCGGATTCCCGCAACATCATCCCTGAGCGGGTGCGCTTTTCCGTCGATTTGCGCGACATTGATCTCGTGCGGCGGGACGAGCGGGAAAAAGCGCTGCGCGAGGCGATTGCCCGTGCGGCGGCAGAGGGCGGCTTGCAGTACACGATTACGGAGGACACGAACAGCGACCCGCGCTATTGCGCGGACTGGATCAAGGCGATCATGCACGAGGAGAGCCGTGCGCTGGGCATTTCCGCCCGCGAACTGATGAGCGGCCCGTTCCACGATGCGCTGGCTCTTTCGTACGTGTGCGACTACGGCATGATTTTTGTCCGCTGCAAGGACGGGATCAGCCATAATCCGCAGGAATTTTCCACCTATGAAGACATCGCGCTCGGGACGGAGCTGCTGTACAAGACGGCCTTGCGCATGAGCGGCACGAACAGCGGCATGTAAAAAGCTTCTGCCGGTACTCGCGCGCAACTCCCGGCGGGACGGTGTTTCGCTGCATGAAGGCGGTCAGTCGCCCGGTCACGAAGTACATTGCTGCACCCCCGTTTTTTTGGCGAGAGCATTTCCGCGTTTGTTGACCGAAAAAGAGTCGCCTGTCCGAAGGGGCAGGTGACTCTTCTGTTGCCTTTGGCCAAGTTTGCTGTGCGGCATATTGCAAGAGAGACTTTCTCGATCATTTTTGATATATTTTAGGCATATGGAAAAAAGGAAGGAAGAATGCCATGAAAATGCGCGTCTCAGCAGTGCAGTACCATCTGCATACGATACATAGCTTTGAAGATTTTGCAAATCAGGTTGAGCACTACGTCCGAAACGCCCAGGAGTACGACGCCGAGTTTTTGCTGTTTCCTGAATTGTTTACTACCCAACTCATGTCCATCGGCGACGAACACGGAAATGCTTTGCCGATCACGGCACTGCCGTCGTTCACCGAGCGGTATGTGCAGTTGTTTTCTTCCCTCGCGGCCAAGTACGACATGCACCTCATCGGCGGCACGCACATTATCGAGGAAAACGGCAAGCTGTACAACACCGCCTTTTTGTTCTACCCCGACGGACGGGTAGGCCAGCAAAAGAAAATCCACATCACGCCATGGGAAGTCAAAGGCTGGAACATGGGCGCGGGCGACTCGCTGCAAATTTTCGAAACCGACAAAGGCAAGGTCGCGCTGATTATTTGCTACGATATCGAGTTCCCCGAATGGGTGCGCATCGCCAAGGCGCGCGGAGCGGACGTCATTTTCTGTCCGTCCTGCACCGACGACCGCCACGCTTTCCACCGCGTGCGCTACACGAGCCATGCGCGCACGATCGAAAACCAGGTGTACGTCGTTCTGACAGGGACGGTAGGCTCGCTGCCGACCGTCGACTTTATGCGTGCCAACTTCGGGCAGGCCGCGATTTTGACGCCGAACGATGTGCCGTTCCCGCCTCGCGGAGTGCTCGCCGAGGGCGAAATCAACCAGGACATGCTCGTGACCGCCGATCTCGACCTGTCGCTTTTGTACGAGGTGCGGGAAAAAGGCTCGGTCACCACCTGGCGCGACCGTCGCACAGACCTGTATCCCGATTGGAGCTAGCATACCGCGAACGGACGGAGGATGGATATGTACCGCAAAGAGCTGTATGTGTTTGAAGGGGACAAGCCGCGCAAGGCCGTCATCCGCAACTACAACCGCTCCGACTTTTTCGAGCTGATCCAGATTCAGGCGGAAAGCTTCCCGCCGCCGTTTCCATCCGAACTGTGGTGGAACCAGGAGCAGCTCACCAACCACATTACGCTGTTTCCCGAGGGCGCGATTTGCGTGGAGGTGGACGGCGTGCTGGCAGGCTCGATGACCGGGCTGCTCGTGCCGTTCGATCCAGCGCACCCGGAGCACCAGTGGGCGGATGTGACCGACAACGGCTACATCCGCAACCACGATCCGGACGGGGACACGCTGTACATCGTCGACATTTGTATCCGGCCGAGTCACCGCAAGCTCGGACTCGGACAGCTCATGATGCAGGCGATGTACGAGCTGGTCGTGCAAAAAGGCTTGAAGCGGCTCTTGGGCGGCGGCAGAATGCCTGGCTACGGCCGCTACGCTGGCGAGTGGACGCCAGAGCAATACGTCGAGCGCGTGGTCGCCGGAGAGGTCAAAGACCCGGTCATCACGTTTCTCATGCGCTGTGGCCGTGTGCCCGTGCAAATTGTGCCGAACTATTTGGAGGACGAAGAGTCCCGCAACTACGCCGTGCTGATGGAGTGGAAAAACCCGTTTCTGGCACGCTAGGCGACAGACGATACACCGATTTTCTCACGCTCAGGAGGATGGATCCCGATGGAATTTGTACGCATTCAACATATTGACAACCCGCTGTTTGCGAAAATGCACCGTTTGATGCAGGAAGTTTTCCCGCCAGAAGAGGTTTTGGACTACGACCTGTGGAAAGAGCCGCTCGAAGACCCGGGCATTCGCGTGTTTGTCGCGGTGCATGAAGGAGAAGTAGTCGGAGCCACCGAATACCGTTACTATCCCGACCTGAACGTCGCGATGACCGACTTTACGATTATCGGGCGGGAAGGGCTTGGCGTAGGCCGTTTTCTGGCGAGAGAGCGGCAAAAAGACCTGCTCGCGCTTGCAAAGGAAAGCGGCAAGGAGCTGTACGGCATGTTTGCCGAAATTTACGATCCGTACCGCGTGGAGGAGCACAGCTTTGGCGGCATCAAGCCGATGGACCCGTTCGTGCGCCGCGAAGTTCTCTCCCACCTGGGCTACAAGCGCACGAATATCGCCTATGTGCACCCATCCTGGCAAAACGATGGCGAGGCCGTATCGGGACTGGACCTTGGCTTCATGCCGACGAATGAAGAGCAGACGAGCCTGGAGGCAGAGCTGATCGTCACTTTCCTCAAACGCTATTACGCCGTGCTGCCGCAAAAGCCGCAAGCGTGGCTGGACATGGTGGCAGAGCTTGAGAGCAAGGAAAGCGTAGAGCTTCTCCCGATCTAAACGAATCAGACAGCACGAACCGACACTCCTGTGGAGCTACTCATCCTGGCTTCACGGGAGTTTTTCTTCTCCCATCCGATAAGGCCAGACAGGAGTGACAAGAGTGAACGTGCAAAATCTCGCATCGATTCTTCTTTACATGGCCGTCCTGTTCCATCTGCTCGGCATGAGCGGCTGGGTCCAGGCGAAGCTGTCCCAGCCGATTCAGCTCGCGACGCTCGGACTCATGCTTGCGGCTTTGTTTGCGCTGCGCAAAAAGAAGCGCAAGACGAGACGCCGGGCGAGAAAGCCGCCAGCCGAAGTGGCTGTCATGCTGGACCGGGCGGAGGAAGGGGAGGCAGGAAAATGATCGGCGACATTCACATTCAGGCGATCCTCGACGCCTCGCATGACGGCATTATCGCGGTCGACCACGACTATACGATCATCTGGGTCAACCAGAATGCGACGGAAATACTCGGCTTGCCGCCAAACGTCGTCGGGGAGAAAATTACCCGCTACATCCCCAACTCGGACATGCTGCGCATTTTGGCAACCGGAAAAAAAGAAATCGGCGACATCGCCACCGTCCTGAATCGGCAAATCATCATCAACCGCCTGCCGATTGTGGTGGAAGGAGAGGTCGTCGGGGCCGTCTCGACGTTCAAGGAAATTACGGACATTCAAAAGATGGAGCTGCGCATCCGCAAGCAAAGCATGGAAAGCGGGCTGGAAGCCAAGTTTCGGCTGGAGGATATCGTCGGCCAGTCCAAAGCGATGCGCGAGGCGAAGGAATGGGCAGAAACTTTTGCCAGAACGGATGCCACCGTGCTGATCCAGGGCGAGACCGGGACGGGCAAGGAGCTGTTTGCGCAGGGCATTCATTTGAGCAGCCAGCGGGCGACAGGTCCGTTTATCGCGGTCAATTGCGCCGCGCTCCCCGGAAACCTGCTGGAAAGCGAGCTGTTCGGATACGAGGAAGGGGCGTTTACAGGCGCGCGAAAAGGCGGGAAGCCCGGCCTGTTCGAGCTGGCGCACGGCGGAACGCTGTTTCTCGACGAGATCGGGGAAATGTCGATCACGATTCAGGCGCTGCTGCTGCGCGTCCTCCAGGAGAAAAAGGTGCGCCGGATCAGCGGCGAGCGGATCGTCCCGGTCGATGTGCGGATTATCGCGGCGACCAACCGCAATCTGGAACAACTGATGGCGGAAAAGCTGTTTCGCTCGGACCTGTACTACCGGCTGAACGTGTTGACGCTGGAGCTGCCGCCGTTGCGCGAGCGCACGGAAGACATCCCGCTGTTGATGGAGGCGATCATGGAGGAAATCGCGCAGCGCGGCGACAGGCGACTACAGGGAGTGGACGAGTCTGTGTACCGGTTTCTTGCGCAATACGACTGGCCGGGCAATGTCCGCGAACTGCGCAATGTGGTCGAACGCATGGTGCTGCTGTGCAAAAGCGACCGTCTCGGACTGGAGGACACGTTGTTTTTGGCGAAAAAGCTCGCCCAGCGCAACGCCTTCCGGCAGCAGGAGCAAGACGAAGCAGAGGTAATCAGGAAGGTTTTGGAAATGACAAAAGGAAACAAGGGCGAGGCAGCGAAGTTGTTGGGGATGGATCGCACGACTCTGTGGAGAAAAATGAAGAAATATGGCGAAGTAGACTGATGTTGCAACAGCAACGAAAATGATGCGGATTGCAACAGAAGATTCATCTTTGAAGTCTGAAATTTACAGAAAATTAAAAACATAATGACTTGGCACGGGAGTTGCTTGCATATGGCTATAAGACGCACACCCGTGGAAAGGGAGGGAACACATGTCTACACAACCGATCATCCGTGTCGAAAACGTTTCGTTTGCCTATCAGGTGAGCCAGGATCAGCAGATTCCGGTGCTGCAAAACGTCTCCCTTGAAGTGTATCCCGGCGAGTATGTCGCCATTATCGGGCACAATGGGTCCGGCAAATCGACGTTGTCCAAACACCTCAACGGCATTTTGACGCCAAAGGAAGGCAACGTCTTCGTCAACGGCATCAATACGAAGGAAAAAGAGCGGATTCACGAAGTGCGAAGCCGCGTGGGAATGGTCTTTCAGCATCCGGATAACCAGATTGTCGCCACCATCGTCGAGGACGACGTGGCCTTTGGGCTGGAAAACATCGGGACGAGTGTGGAGGAAATGCGGGAACGGGTCGATTTTGCGCTGGAGGCAGTCGGAATGAGCGCCTATCGCCATCGGCCGCCGCACCATCTGTCGGGCGGGCAAAAGCAGCGGATCGCGATTGCCGGCATTCTCGCCATGAAGCCGCAATGCCTCGTTCTCGATGAAGCGACGAGCATGCTGGACAGCTACGGCAGGCAGGACATTCTCGCCGTCGTCCGCAAGCTGCACCGCGAAGGAATGACGATCGTGACCGTCACGCACCACATGTCAGAGGTGACGGAGGCGGATCGGGTCATCGTGATGGAGGGCGGCAAAATCGTGCTGGAAGGTACGCCGCGGGAAGTGTTCGCGCATCAGGACAGGCTGCGCGAGCTTCACCTCGACGTGCCGGACGCAAGCCGAATAGCCGCGCTCGTCCATGCCGAGCTGCCCGCTTTTTCCCCGGACCTGATCCACAATGCAGAAGTGGTGGCAGAGGTCGACCGTTTGTACGTCAGACAGGCGGAGGCGAGCGGCTCATGACGCAACCGATTGTCGATGTGCAAAAGCTGTCGCATGTGTACATGCAAGGAACGCCGCTCGCGCACGCGGCGTTGCAGGAAGTCAGCCTGCAGGCGAACGCGGGCGAATGCCTGGCGATTATCGGGCATACGGGTTCGGGCAAGTCGACCTTGATCCAGCATTTCAACGGGCTGATCCGCCCGCAGTCAGGGACGGTCATCGTGAACGGCATAGACGTATCCCAGCCGAAAATAGACATCCGGGCGCTGCGCAGGCAAGTAGGGCTGGTGTTCCAAAACCCCGAGGACCAGTTGTTCGAAAAGCTGGTCGGAGACGATGTCGCCTACGGCCCGTTCAAGATGGGACTGCCGCTGGAAGAGGTGAAAAACCGGGTGAAATGGGCGATGGACCTCGTCGGC
The DNA here is from genome assembly GCF_058788915.1 of Brevibacillus sp. FW301-21C12A. Lineage (NCBI taxonomy): Bacteria > Bacillati > Bacillota > Bacilli > Caryophanales > Paenibacillaceae > Brevibacillus > Brevibacillus sp. FW301-21C12A. The sequence goes on along the minus strand of NZ_JBYTBG010000025.1, from coordinate 37,679 downwards.
CTGGACTTTCAGGAGATGAAGGATCGTCCCACCTACGCCCTGAGCGGCGGGCAAAAGCGCAAGGTCGCGCTCGCTGGCGTCCTGTCGCTGCAGCCGAAGGTGCTGGTGCTCGACGAGCCGACAGCCGGACTGGACCCGCGCTCCCGGCTGGAGCTGCTGGAGCGGATCAAACGGCTGAATCGCGAAGAAGGGCTTACCGTCATCTTCGTCTCGCACAACATGGAGGAAGTCGCGCAGCTCGCTGACCGCGTGTACGTCATGGCTAACGGGCAAGCCGTTTGCGAAGGGACTCCGCGGCACATTTTCGGCAATCAGGAGCTGTTGCGCGAACACCATATCGGCACGCCGGAATCGGTCGATATATTGTACCGCTTGCGCGAACGCGGCTACCCGATTGATCCGAAAGCCTACTTGCCGGAAGAGACTGCGTATGAAATCTTGAAGCTGATCCAGCGCTAGGGAGGGGAGCACATGTCAGCGGAATTTGAATTGACGCGCAATATTACCATCGGACAGTATTTGCCGACTGCTTCTGTCGTGCATCGGCTGGACCCGCGGTTCAAGCTCGGCGCTTTTGCCATCATGATCGTCGCGATCGCCATCTGCAATACATATGTGGGCAACCTGTTTGCGCTGGCGATCTGCCTGTGGCTGTTCCACGTATCGAAAATCCCGCTGCACTACGGCATCTCCGGGATCAAGCCGGCCGTTCCGTTCATCATTATTTTGGCGATCATGCAGCTTTTGTTTTACGGCGAGATCGCAAACGGCGGCACGATCTACTTCCAGTACGGCTTCATCACCATATCGAGCGAGAGCATCCGGCTCGTCATCGTCTCCGCCATGCGCTTTGTCGAGGTGATTTTTCTCTCCAGCGTGCTGACGCTCTCCACCTCGACGACGGAACTGACGCACGGGATGGAGCGGCTGCTCGGTCCGTTGGAAAAAGTCAAGTTTCCGGTCCATGCGTTTGCGCTCATCATCACCATCGCCATTCGCTTCGTCCCGACGTTTGCGATGGAGATGGAAAAAATGATGAAGGCACAGGCGTCCCGCGGCGCCGACTTCGGCACAGGCGAGTGGTGGCGGATCGTGCAGCGGACGAAAGACATGTTTCCGATCATCATCCCGTTGTTCAACGTGGCGCTGTCCAGAGCCGAAGACCTGATTTTGGCGATGGAAGCGAGATGCTATACGCCAGGTGCGGCCCGGACGCGCTATACCCAGTACAAGGCGAAAGGCGGCGATTATGCCGCACTGCTGGCAAGCGTGGTCATTTCCGCAATCATGTTGGGAATACCGTGGTAGTAGGCGGGAGTTCTCCCTTCTGGGGATTCCATATATCGCTTGGCAAAAAGGAGGAGTAGGCATGGAAAAAGGATTGACCGTACGCAAGATCGTCATTGCAGGGGTGCTCGGAGCGATCGCGATTTTGCTCGGGGTCACGCGGCTCGGCTACATCCCCGTTCCGACGGCGGCTGGCAACGCCACCATCATGCACATCCCGGCCATCATCGGCGGCATCATGGAGGGCTGGGGCGTCGGTATGATTATTGGTCTCATTTTTGGAGTATCTTCCTTCCTGAACGCCACTGTGCCGCTGTTCAAAGATCCGCTGGTCGCGATCCTGCCGCGCCTGTTTATCGGGGTGACGGCGTACTTGACCTACGTCGGCCTGCGAAACGTCAACCAGTACCTGGCGATTGGCGCAGCCGGCTTTATCGGGGCGCTGACCAACACGATTCTCGTTCTCGGGATGGCGGTCATTCGCGGGTACATGCCGTTTGGCGTCGCGGCGACGGTTGCCGTGACAAACGGCCTGCCGGAAGCGGTCGTCTCGGTCATCGTGACGTTGGCGGTAGTCGCGGCGTGGAAAAAGCTGGGAAGCTCCGGGAGACAAAAATCGAAAATTTCAGGAGACTTGTAAGCCATGACAGGAACCATTGTCGATGTGCCCGGCATTCGCGTCGGGCATGCGCAAAATGAAGCAGCGCTGACGGGTTGCAGTGTCGTGTTGCTGGAAAAGCCGTCTGTGTGCGGCGTGGATGTCCGGGGTTCTGCCCCGGGCACCCGTGAGACGGATTTGCTGGACCCGCTCAATCTGGTCAGCGTCGTCCACGCCATCTGCCTGTCCGGTGGCAGTGCCTACGGCCTGGACGCGGCCTCAGGCGTGATGCAGTATTTGGAGGAAAAGGGCATCGGGCTGGACGTAGGCTACGGCGTCGTCCCGATTGTCCCGGCCGCCGTCCTGTTCGATTTGGCAGTCGGCGATTACCGGGTGCGGCCGGACCGGCAGATGGGCTATCAGGCGGCGCTGGCAGCAAGCTCGGAGACTGTCGCCCAAGGGAATGTCGGCGCGGGTACGGGCGCTTCCGTCGGCAAGCTGAACGGGTTTGCCCATGCGATGAAAAGCGGCCTCGGCAGCGCGTCGCTGACTTTGCCGAGCGGACTGGTCATCGGCGCACTGGTCGCGGTCAATGCGGTCGGTCATGTCGTGGAGCCGAAGACAGGGGTCATTCTCGCCGGGCCGCGCGATGAGCGGGGGGAGATTCGAGACAGCATGGACATGATGCTCCAGCATGCTTTTTCGCCGATTCCTCCGGGCACGAACACGACGATTGCCGTCGTCGCCAGCAATGCGAAGCTGACCAAGGCCCAGGCGCAAAAGGTTGCGCAAATGGCGCACGACGGGCTTGCCCGCACCATTCGCCCGATTCATACGATGTACGATGGCGACACGATTTTTGCCGTCGCCACCGATGAAGTAGGGGCGGCGGTCGATCTCGTCGGGGCGCTGTCGGCGGATGTGCTTGCCGAGGCCGTGATTCAGGCTGTCAAGGCGGCAAAGGAAGCGGGCGGCCTTCCGGCGTGGAGCAGTTACGACAGTTGACGCTTCGGCAGCTTTCTTTTCCACACATAGGAACGGATGGGAGGACGGGCAGATGAGTCAAGTAATATCCTTTGTTGACGAGCAAGAGGTTGTGCGTTTGACGCAGGAGCTGGTGCGGATTCCGAGTGTGTTTCGTCCGGAGCAGGCGGGGGCGAACGAGGAGCGGGTCGCCTTGTTTGTGGCCGACTATTTGCGCAAGATGGGGCTGCAAGTTTTTTATGAGGAAGTCGTGCCCGGCAGGCCCAACGTCATCGCTTTTTACGACTCCGGGAGACCGGGGAAAACGCTGCTGTTCGAAGCGCATACCGATGTCGTGACCGAAGGCGACCGGGATGCCTGGAGCTACGATCCGTTCGGAGCAGCCATTTCCGGCGGCCGCATCTACGGACGTGGCTCTTGCGACACAAAAGGAAACCTCGCTGCCGCCATTTGCGCGGTCAAGGCCATCCAGCGCTCCAAGGAGGCGTTCGCCGGAAAAATTTTGCTGTGCATCCCGTGCGACGAGGAAGGCATGATGATCGGGATCAAAGACTTTATCCGCAAAGGCTGGGCGCAAGGGGTTGACGCCGCGATCATCTGCGAGCCGGAGGAAAACCAGCTTTGCGTCACGCAAAAAGGAGCGATGCGGGCGATCTTGCGCACGTACGGCAAAATGGCGCACGGAGCGATGCCGCTGACCGGAATCAATCCGAACACGCGGATGGCCCGGGCGATCGTCGCCCTCGAGGAGCTGGAGCGGAGGGAAATGGCGCGGCTTGGCGAACACCCGATGCTTGGCTGGCCGAGCATCACGCCGACGATTGTGCAGGCGCCTGTCAAGGGCGATGCCCAGATCAACGTCGTGCCGGACCAGTGCATGACGACGCTCGATATTCGAACCGTCCCGGGTCAGGACCACGAGCAGTTGCACGGCGAAATGCAGGCGATCCTCGAAGCGCTGGCCCGCGAGGACGACAAGTTCAGGGCGACGCTGGAAGTGATCGAGGAGCGGCCGTGGACGTTGACCGGAATGGAGGAGGAAGTCGTGACTTCGGTAGCCAGCGCGTATCGGGAAATTACGAAAAGAGAGCCTGTCTACAACGGCGTGCCCGGCGCGACAGACGGCACCTTTTTGCACAAGGCCGGCATTCCGATCTTGACGACGGGGGCGGGCGATCGCCACATTCCCCATCATGCCGACGAGTACGTGGACATTGACCAGTTGGTCGAATCGACGCAACTGTTTGCCTTGTCTGCCCTGACGTTTTTGACGCAGCCTGTCCGGGCGTGACGGAAAAGACGGACTTTGCCCAAGCGCGCGGCAAAGTCTTTTTTCGCGTGCAGGCACTTAAAGAAGCACGGGAGCAAGCCTGTCTGCCTCGGCTCTTGGCTTGGCAAAACTTGCAGTCACGGCGCAAAGACTGTAACTTTTCCCCTGCAAGTCGCGTCTTACCATTTTGTGAGAGCATTGTTTTTATAAAAACTTGCTTAATCTATCCAAATTTTTTTACAATAGAGTCTGTTACATAGAATACATAGGCAAGATGAGAGGGAGGCCGGACCCATGAATATGCGCTGGAACTTGGACGTTTTGTACACGTCGTTCGACTCGCCAAAGTGCAAGCAAGACTGGGAAAAACTATGCCGGGAGATGGACGAGGTAAAAAGCTGGGCAGCCTCAAGCCTGCAAACGACCGATGACGCCGTCCAGAAAATGGAGGCGTACATTACCCGGATGACTTCGATTTTGCAGACCCAATACCGCCTGTACGCGTTTGGCGAGCTGACGGCAAGCGTGGACGCGAAAAACGAAAAAGCGCTGCAATTCATCGAAAAAGTGCAGGAGCAGTCCGTCGAGCTGGTAGAGCCGGGCGTGCTGTTCCAAAAATGGCTCGGCCAACTGGACAATTTGAGCGAGCTGATTAGCCAGTCCGAGCTGCTGGAAACGCATCGCTTCATGCTGACCGAATTGTCCGAGAAGAGCAAGTACATGCTCAGCGAAAAAGAAGAAATCATTTTGGCGAAAATGAAAAACACAGGCTCCAACGCCTGGACGAAGCTGCAGGAAATGCTGACCTCGACGCTCTTGGTAGACATCACCATCGACGGAGAGGCCAAACAGCTTCCGCTGCCTGTCGTGCGCAACATGGCGCATGAAAAAGACGCCGAGCTGCGCAAGGCGGCTTACGAGGCAGAGCTTGCCGCTTACAAAAAGATCGAGGAATCGTCAGCGGCGAGCTTGAACGGGATCAAGGGAGAAGTCATCACCGTAGCCAAGCTTCGCGGCTATGAGTCGCCGCTGGAAAAAACATTGCTCGACTCGCGCATGGACAAGGCGACGTTGGACGCGATGCTTGCCGCGATGAAGGAAAGCTTGCCGGCCTTTACGAAGTACTTCCGGGCAAAAGCAAAGCTGCTCGGACACGAAAACGGCTTGCCGTTCTACGACCTGTTTGCTCCGGTGGGCGAAGCCGACATGCGCTTTACGTATCAGGAAGCGCGCGACTTTATTGTCAAGCACTTTGGTAGCTTTAGCGAAAAGCTGGCGAATTATGCCGCCCGCGCTTTTGACAACCAGTGGATTGACGCCGAGACTCGCGAAGGCAAGCGCGGCGGAGCGTTTTGCTACAACCTGCACATGGTCGGGGAGAGCCGGATCATGGCGAACTACACAGGCAGCTACAACGACGTCAGCACGTTGGCACACGAGCTGGGACACGGCTACCATGGCGAATGTCTCGTGCAGGAAGCGTTCTACAACAGCGATTACCCGATGCCGATCGCGGAAACCGCGTCGATTTTGTGTGAGACGATCATTGCCAAGGCCGCTTTGGCCCAGGCGACCCCAGAGGAAGCCTTTTCCATTCTGGAAAACGACATCTCCGGCGCAAGCCAGGTCATTGTCGATATTTACAGCCGCTACCTGTTTGAAACGGCCGTCTTTGCCCGCCGCGCAGAAGGCTCCCTGTCTGTCAACGAGCTGAAGGAACTGATGCTGCAAGCGCAAAAGGACGCCTACGGAGAGGGGCTTGACCATGCTGTGCTGCACCCGTACATGTGGGTGTGCAAGCCGCATTACTACAGTGCCGATTTCAACTTCTACAACTTCCCGTACGCCTTTGGCTTGCTGTTCGCAAAAGGCTTGTACGCCGAGTACGTGAAGCGCGGCGAAGCGTTTGTCCAGCAGTATGACGAGCTTTTGTCTGTCACAGGCAAAATGAGCATTGCCGATGTGGCCGCGATCATGGACGTCGACGTGCGCTCGGTTGACTTCTGGCGCAACTCGCTTGCGCTGATTGCCAAAGATATTGATACGTTTGTGGAGCTGGCCGCTGCGCGTGCGTAAAGCCCACAGCCCACAGGAAAAAACGTCCGATCGTCATGTCGGGCGTTTTTTTGCGCATAGCAACGAACCGACCGGGAGAAAGTAAGAAAAAACAAATGAGGTGATTACGTGGTAAACGGATTGCAGTTACTCGACCTACTACGGGAAACAGAGAACAAAATGCTGCATCTACATAGAGCCATAGACAGAGTCAGCAGCGAACCTGATTTCAAAGAGTCGGTCAGCGTTCTCACCGTAGTTGTGCGCGATTACCAGCTTCAGCTCGACAAGATGAAGCAGGCTTTGGGCAAAATCGAAATTGGGGCCAACCAGACACCTCCCCAGGCCGGACACAACACGGAAATTCATTGATCCGAACTCACAGGAAAACAGCCCACAACCTGGTGACAGGTGTGGGCCGTTTTTTCGGGGGATTGCTACTGGAATTCGGCGTAGCGCTTGACGCCGTAGAACGGATACAGCTTGTGCATGTACTCCACCTTGCCGTAGCGAACGTCTTCGCCGTTTGCATGGACGATGGTGCCATTACCCAAGTAGATCGCTACGTGGGACACGCGTCCTTTTCCGAGCGAATCGTAAAACAGCAGGTCGCCCGGCTGCGCTTGCTCGAGCGGAATGGATACGCCCCCGCGGAATTGATCCTCGGATGTACGCGGAAGTGTAACCCCGAGGCGGCTAAATACGTATGAAGTAAAGCCGCTGCAATCAAATCCGTCCGGTGTGGTTCCTCCGAGCACATACGGAGTTTTGAGCAGTGGTTCAAAGATCGATTCGAGACGGTGCAGGCTTGCGGAATCGACATCGCCTGCGAACGCAACGTCAGGGGTGAGCTTTGGACTCAAGTAAGCGGAGAAGACGTAGGCTTCATCATCTTCGAACTCGATTTTGGTCCACTCGCTGCCAGTCTCGACGACTTCAACCACGTCACCGAACTTCAGCTTGCCTAAAATTCTCGCATCCGTCGACGCTTTTTTGCGCACATTCAGCACGTCTACCGTCACGCGCGCTTTTTCGCCAGCCGTCAGTTCTTCCGGCTCGTTGTTGGCGGAGTCAATCGAGGCGGCTACGACATCGAGAGGGACGTCGGCTGCACCGCCTGTCGACAGGCTGCCTTCAGGCAAGGACAAAGTCTGGCCAATCGACAGTTGATCGCTTTTCAGTTGGTTCACTTGCATGAGCTGGCTGACCGTAGTCTGGTGCTCACGGGCAATTTTGCTCAACGTGTCCCCTGCTGATACTACATACACTCCAGAGGCGGCGTGAGCAGCAGTAGGCAGCAGAGTGAAGAGGGCGAGGGAGGTGAGTAGCTTCGAAGTAAGTTTCATATCATCGTCTCCACCAATCTACTATTTTCTGCATATCTAGATAAAATTCTAGCGGATTTTCAATGGTAAATCTATGAAAAAATGATGTAGAAAAAAAGATTTCAAAAACTATTGCAAAGTTGGTAGAAGACATGCTATATTACAGAAGTGCCCACGAGAGTGAGCAAAAGTTGGAAATAAACCACATGGAGCTGTGGTGAAGTTGGAGTTCACGCCGGTCTGTCACACCGGAGGTCGCGGGTTCGAGTCCCGTCAGCTCCGCCATTCTTCGATACACGAATGGCGAATATTATCTATGCCGGTGTAGCTCAATTGGTAGAGCACCTGACTTGTAATCAGGGGGTTGTGGGTTCGATTCCTATCGCCGGCACCACGTTTTCATTTGCGGTCGTGGCGGAATTGGCAGACGCGCTAGATTCAGGTTCTAGTGGTGGCAACACCGTGGAGGTTCAAGTCCTCTCGACCGCACCATACCAGTAAACGACAGGCTTTTGGGCTGCTTTTCCGGCAGAACAAAAGCCTTTTTGCTATTCATGATCTGGATTAGGCTGACACTGCTGGCAGCGGCAGGCTTGTCCCGCTTCCAGCTACACGCAAGCGAGCGGCTGCGACTCCGGCCGCCCCGCCGCCTGGGAGACGGGCGTGAGCTTCGTCGAATACCTGGGCCGGGTCCGAATCCGCAAAGGCCAGGAGCTGCTCCAGTTGTCGGACAAAGATTTGCATCTGATTGCGCAGGAAACCGGGTTTGCCAACGATTATTATTTCAGCCGAAAGTTTAAGCAGATTGTGGGCGTTCCGCTGACGGTGTACAGAAAGCAGCCGAAACGAATCGCCGTCCTGATGCCGCACGCCACAGCATGCCTGCTGGCCTGGGGATCGTCCCGGTGTTTGCCGTCGTCGGCTTGTGGATGGAGCCGTGGCTGACTGCTCATTACCGGGAGCGGCTCGACTGCTCAGGTTTCAGGCAAGGGGAGTGGTACAGCGACAAAACCGTCCAGTGGCTCGCGGCGAATCCGCCCGACCTCATCATGGTGTATCGGGAAGAGTACACCGAGAGCTTGTGGGAGATCGCCCCGGTGTTCACGATTCCCGAGGAATGCAGCGATTGGCGGGAGGAACTGCTCGTGCTCGCGGCAGCCGTGGGGCGTCGCGAACAGGCAGAACGCTGGCTCCTGCTGTTTGACGAAAGAGCTTTGGCGGTAAAAAACAAGCTGGCCGTCCAGCGTGCCCGAGGCGAGACGTTTTTGATCGTGAAAATCGTCTCGGGCAAATGCTACGTTTACAGCAACATGACGAGCATGGGCGGGTGTCTGATATACGATGTGCTGGGCTTGCAGCCGCCGACTGCCGTGCAGCGGAACATGATCGAAAAAGGGCTGCTGAACATACACGTCCCGCTGGACGATCTGCCCGATTACTCCGCCGATCACATTTTTTTGTTCCTCTATCATTCGCATTGGCCCCCCGCCGAGTGCGAGGTATTGGAGTCGAGCGTGTGGCGCGGTCTGCCGGCAGTAAAAAACGGCCGCGTGTACGAGCCGGACCCGAATGTTTTTTACGGGTACGATCCTTTGGCGATGGAGAAGCAATTGGACTGGCTGGAGGAAAATGGTCCAGTCACATTTCGGCTGAATTTTCGTCATTTGTCTGCATGGACAAACTTTCTGCCCTCTTGATACGCTTGATTCGATAATAATTCTCATGAATGCGACCGCGACACTTGTTCATCCGAACGGAAAAGAGCTTGCCGTGCTCGGCGACAACTTCGGGCGGGGCGGGGAAGCGATCTACCATGCGATCGGCTTCAAGGCCAATGAGCGGGTGCAGCGTGAAGTGATCGACAGCGGCGCACAGTACCAGGCGATTTCGCTTGAGCTGCTCCAAGAATACGCCGACGCAGACATCGTGTTTCTCTGCTCATGGGACCAAACGACCGAGGAAGAGCTGAAGGCGGTTGTCGATAGCGGAGTGTGGAGGCAGCTTCCGGCTGTCCGGGAGAATCGCGTCATCGTCCTCGATTACAAAACCTTTTTCTACTTTGACCCGATATCCGTCCTCGGCCAGATCGAGGCGTTGGCCGACGTGATCGAGCGGCACAACGGGGCGAAACAGAAGCAGTGAGGTCCGAGGTTTCTGGCACGATGGGGGGGCGGGCCAGTCCTAGAAATTTCTTTGACATGTCTAGTCTTTATGATACAATAGCAAAGGCGATTGAGATTTGAACAGTCGTGATTGTTCCAACATTCGCATTCTCTAACAGATTGCCTGGACGCGTTCCAGGTTTTTTTATATGCTTTTCAGCTTGGAGCGGCATGAATGAAAAGAACCTGGCAAAACTGCCCAGGTTCTTTTTGATTGCGCCTAAAAAGACACGATGATATAATCAGAGCACACGAGTGTACTCAATTTTATGGTTAGTGGTATCTCATTTTACACTTTAATTGTATCACCCGCACAAACACCTGTCAAATGCTTTTTCACAATGGAATGGTTAGGGGAGATCGGAATGAGTGCTTTGGTCCTCGGTTTTCAGGAAATGGAAAAAACAGCGCGGTTGCTCGTTGGCGGCAAAGGGATCAATCTGGGGGAGCTATCGAAAATCCCCGGCATACAAGTCCCGGAAGGATTTTGTGTGACCACAGCGGGCTATCAAAAAGCCATCGAACAAAACGAGACGTATCATGCTTTGCTGGATCGACTGGCGAGGCTGAGCGCAGAAGACCGGGAGCCAATTGGTGAAATCAGCAGGCAGCTTCGGCAAATTATCAGGGAAGCCGAAATTCCCGCCGATGTGGTCGAAGCCGTGACGCACTATCTCTCCCGCTTTGGAGCGGAACACGCTTATGCCGTGCGCTCGAGTGCGACTGCGGAAGATTTGCCGCACGCTTCTTTTGCTGGTCAACAGGACACCTATTTGAACATCATCGGCATAGAAGCCATTTTGCAGCATATGAGCCAATGCTGGGCGTCGCTGTTTACGGATCGCGCGGTCATTTACCGGATGCAAAACGGATTTGACCACCGCCATGTTTCTTTATCCGTCATCGTACAAAGGATGGTTTTCCCTCACGCTTCCGGGATTTTGTTTACCGCCGACCCGATTACAGCCAACCGGAAGCTGCTGTCTATCGACGCCAGTTTTGGACTTGGCGAAGCACTCGTCTCTGGCCTCGTATCCGCCGATTGTTATCGAGTAAAGGACGGGGACATCGTCGACAAAAGGATCGCAACCAAAACGTTGGCGATTTACGGACGAAAAGAAGGCGGGACGCAGACGGAGCAGATCGAGCCTGAGCGGCAAAAGGCGCAAACTCTTACCGACCCGCAAATTTTGCAACTGGCACGCATCGGCAGACAGATCGAAGCTTATTTGGGCTGCCCGCAAGATATCGAATGGTGTTTGGCTGACGATACGTTTTACATTGTCCAGAGCCGTCCGATTACGACTTTGTACCCCATCCCGGAAGCGAACGATCAAGACAATCACGTCTACGTATCGGTGGGCCACCAGCAAATGATGACCGACCCGATGAAGCCTTTGGGCATGTCTGTTTTTCTGTTGACGACGAATGCCCCCATGCACAAAGCCGGTGGCAGGCTGTTTGTCGATGTGACAAAGATGCTCGCTACACCTGACAGCAGGCAAATGCTGATAAATACATTGGGACAATCCGACCCGCTCATAAAAGACGCGCTGCTGACGATCATCGAGCGAGATTTTATCCGATTGTCACCAACAGATGACAAAGAACAGTCCCCCGGCAACAGCAATCCAGATAGGCTGCCCGCCAGTTTGGAAACACCGATCGAAGACGATCCGGCCATCGTCGCTGAGTTGATTGCGCGCAATCAAAACGCGCTCGAACAGGTAAAGCAAACCATCCAAACGAAATCCGGGCCTGATTTGTTTTCCTTTATTCTCGAAGACATCCAGCAGTTAAAGCAGGTGTTATTTGTCCCGAAAAACTTGGGCGTGATTATGGCTGCGCTGAATGCTTCGGCATGGATCAACGAAAAAATGAACGAGTGGCTGGGTGAAAAAAACGTAGCAGACACGCTTTCCCAATCGGTGCCAAACAACATTACGTCGGAAATGGGGCTGGCGCTCCTTGATGTTGCTGATGCGATTCGCCCTTATCCAAAGGTCATTGACTATTTGCAGCACGCACAAGCAGATCACTTTTGGGAGGAACTGCTCAAACTGGATGGCGGACAGGAAGCGCATGACGCGATCCAGGCGTATCTCGAAAAATACGGAATGCGCTGTGCCGGAGAAATTGATCTGACGAGAACGCGTTGGAGTGAAAACCCGCTCACGCTCGTCCCCATGATTTTGGGCAACATCAAAAACTTTGAGCCGAACGCTGGCAAGCGGAAATTTGAGCAAGGGCGACAGGAAGCGCTTAAAAAAGAACAAGAGATCATCGAGCGAGTAAAGCAATTGCCGGACGGGGAACAAAAAGCAAAAGAAACGAAACAAATGATCGACCGCATCCGAAACTTCATCGGTTATCGCGAATATCCCAAATACAGCATCGTGAATCGCTACTTCGTCTATAAGCAAGCTTTGCTGAAAGAAGCCGAACAACTCGTACAAGCGGGTGTTCTTCGCGAAAAAGAAGACGTGTACTATCTCACTTTGGAAGAGTTTCACGAAGTGGTGCGCACGAACAAGCTGGACCAGCAGGTCATCAGCCAACGAAAAGAAGACTACCAATTTTTCGAAAAGCTGACACCGCCGCGTGTCATCACGTCTGATGGTGAAATCATTGCGGGCAAGTACAAGCGGGAAAGCTTGCCCGCCAATGCGCTTGCAGGTCTTGCTGTTTCTGCCGGAGTGATCGAGGGGCGGGCGCGTGTCATTTTACACATGGAAGAGGCGAACCTGGAAGAAGGGGATATACTGGTCACCTCCTTTACTGACCCGGGCTGGACACCTTTGTTTGTATCGGTCAAAGGTCTGGTCACCGAAGTGGGCGGACTGATGACCCACGGGGCAGTAATCGCGCGTGAATACGGCTTGCCGGCCGTTGTCGGCGTGGAAAACGCCACCCGTCTCATAAAAGACGGGCAACGCATTCGCGTGCACGGAACAGAGGGGTATGTGGAGATTTTGTGATGGCTGAAGCCGTCAAGCTCGCGAGCGAGTCGAGTAGATGAGCGGTTGCCTTTGGTTGCAAGGCAGGACGAGCGATCAAAGAAAGTTTTTCGACCAAGGAAGGTTGAAGAACTTTCTTTTTTTCGCTACAATCAGAATGATGATAATGAATTTCATTTTCAAAAATAAAAGCTTCATGCCTGAAACACCGCAGGCTGTTCCTGACCTGGCGTGAAGCATAGCGCCATTTTGTCCAGAAGAAAACGAGAAAAACCGGGCGGGGCGCTCGGCGTGATCGGCGAGAACGATGCAGAATGGCGACTTAGAGACAGACCGCAGCAGCAAGGACGGTCTGCCTTTTTGCGCCAGAAAAAGCGCAGGCGGATGTCCACCGTCCGGCTGCTCACCTGTTCCTTGAAAACTGTCCAAGATTTGCGGGTTGCTCGCCGCGTCAAGCGTGGGATACAGTAGAGTGGCGAGCATTGTGATCGACACGTTGCAGGCTTGCAGCATTCGCAAGCTTTTTTGCGCGAGCCGAAAAAAGAGACAGCACGAATGAAAGCGAGGGAGTAGAGGAGCATGAACAAATTCCGGTTCATAGGCATCAGTGTGATGACAACAGCCTTCCTGTTTTCAGCGTGTACGGCAGTCCTTCCCGCACCTGCATCTGCCCTGGGCACAGCAGAGCTTTCCCCTGCAGAGCAGCGCGAAGCTTTTTTGGACAAAATGGACATCAAAGACAAAGAAGTCCTCGGCTTTTACCATACGACGATGGAAGGCAGCTCTGACGCGCGCAAGCACAATATCAAGAAGGCGCTGAAAAAGATCAACCAGGAAAAAATCAAGCCGCAAGCTGTTTTTTCTTTTAATGAAGAAGTAGGCAATTCCAACATAGAGGAAGACGGCTGGGAAAAGGCAGGGACGATCTTGAACGGGCAGCTTGTCGACGACTTCGGCGGCGGGATTTGCCAAGTATCCAGCACGCTGTACAATGCGACAGCGGAAGCCGGGATGACGATCGTGGAGCGGCACAATCACAGCAAGTCGGTGGGCTACGTGCCGGCAGGCCAGGACGCAACGGTAGCTTACGGCGTCCTCGATTTTCAGTTCCAGAACCCGTACGACTTTCCTGTCAAAATAAAAGCGAAAGCGTACAACGAAAACGATGTAGTCATCGCCATCGTCCGCGCATCATGACAACAACGCAAAAGCAGGGGGACATCAAATTGGGATGTACCTCCTGTTTTTTTTGTCTGCTATAAATGTAAAATAATGGATGTACCGAAACATTATTTGGTTTTGAGGCAGGCATTCCTGACCATACTGTGTGAAAAGGAGGTGCCGTGATGTACGTACAGGTGACAGGTGACCCGCATAATCAGCGCGTGGTCGTCATGGGCGAGCCTTTGGGCTCTTGCCAGGAGGATGGCTACTATCTTTTGCCTGGTCGGCTTGTCGCAGCGCTAAAGCCGGAAGATTTGCCTGTCGGGATGGCATTCAGACTCCAGGGCGCCCTTCCTTCGGGGTATGGATTTTATCGGGAGGACTCGGTTGTCTTTCGCAGGAGAAACGATTCCTCCGCACTTTGGATCGAGGTAACTTCCACCTATGTCATCTCGGAATGGGATGGCTTGTTTTCGCTGGACGCGACCGTTCAGGCGCGCCGAGCGGTCATTGAGCAGCACCCGCAGCTCGCGTTTGTCCTCTGCGAAAAAAATGAGCAGGTCGTGCGCCTTCGTTACGGGTTCATGTGGAGCTCGGAGGAGGAGACGGATTTGGAGAGCGCGCTGGAAGCGATTTGCGATACAGTGTTTGAAGTGGAGGCGCGCGGCAACGCCAGGCTCTGGCCGGGCTATGACAACTGCTTTGACGAGTATTGACCGGCTGTTTTTCGTCCTCTTTCCCATGATATAGTAAATGGGAGCGACAAGCTTTCAGAAGGAGAGGACAAAATGGAACAGATCCGCAATATTTACTGTGTGGGCCGCAATTACCGGCTGCATGCGGCCGAACTGGGGAACGACGTACCGAAAAAACCGATGATTTTTGCCAAGCCGACACACGCTCTGGCTGTGACGAACGGACAGGAGATCGAGCTGCCTGGGACGCGCGGAGAGCTTCATTATGAAGCGGAGCTGGTCGTGCATCTGGCACGGCCGTATGAACCGGGCTGCACGCTTGCCGAGCTGGTCGACAAGATCGCCCTTGGCATTGATTTTACTTTGCGCGATGTGCAGAGCGAGCTGAAGAGTGCAGGCCATCCGTGGCTGCTTGCCAAAGGCTTCCCTCATTCCGCGATCTTGACGCCGTTTCACCCGTTTCCAGGGCTTGCGGCGATGCAGCAGACAGACTTTTCCCTGCTCAAAAACGGCGAGCAGGTGCAGCGGGGAAATATTCGCGATGTGATTTTTGATCTGGAGACGATCATTGCTTACGTCGCGGAGCATTTTGGCTTGGGTCAGGGCGATGTGATTTACACGGGGACTCCTGCGGGTGTCGGACCGGTCGCCGATGGCGATGTGCTGACCCTCAAATGGGGCGACGAAGAGTGGGGCCAGTTTACGGCCAAACTGAAATAAAAACGGGCAGTTATGCCGGGTGAAAAGACCCATCTTCTGACAGGATCAGGCAGAAGATGGGTTTTTGTTTGAAAAAGCGCCATTGAAACCGATTCTCAACTGCGTCTGGTTCTATGGAACTAAAAGGCAGGAATGGCCTGTTGTGCGCCTTGTTTTCTGATTAGTCCGATGCTACTAATTCCATGATTGGTAAATTTTACGGTCTTATCCTCCCGTTTCCTCCTGGGGTAATCTGTCCATGTGCCCACGACGGGTGCCACAACATGACAAGGAGGAAAAGAAAGTGACGAAACGAGATTGGGTAATGAAGTCAACAGTAGCAGTCATGCTGAGTACGTCCCTGTTAATGGGTGGTCAAGTTGGACAGGCGGCCGCTAAGACGCAAGATTCGAAACAGTCTGATGTTGTACAGATCGCGACATCTTTGATTGGGAAAGATTATGAATATAAAGCAAAAGGTTCAAAACAGTTCGGGTCTGCAGAGCTGGCTACGTACACGTACAAGCAAATCGGCATTTCCATTGGCAGCACGATTTCGAGCTTGTCCAAAGCAGGCAAAAAAGTCTCCCAAAACAGCGTAGAGCCGGGAGACCTGGTGTTCTTCTCGTCCAATGGAAAAGGAAGCCCCACATTTATGGGCATATACATAGGCAATGACCAATTTGTCTACTCCTCTCAAAGCGAGGATGCCGTCGTCCTGAAAAGCTATTCGGAATACAGCAATAAGTTCGTCGGCGCACGCCGCATTTTGGATGAGACAAGCTCTTCCGACAATTCCGGCAGCAAGCCGGAGCAACCGGCAAGCAATCTGGCCGACAAGGTCATCAAGATCGGCGAGAAATACATGGGCACGAAGTACAAATACGGCTCGAGCAGCAGCACGACCAAGACGTTTGACTGCTCGTCCTTTACCCAGCGCGTCTTCAAGGAAGTGGGAATCACGTTGCCGCGCGACTCCCGCCAGCAATCGACCGTAGGGACGACTGTGTCCAAGAAGAACTTGCAAAAAGGCGACCTGGTCTTCATGAAGGCTTCTGTCAACAGCTCTTCTGACCGGATTACGCACGTGGCGATCTACGCCGGAGACGGCAAAATTTTGCACACGTACGGCAGCCCGGGCGTGACCTACTCCAAGTTCGACGGAACGAACTGGGAGAAGCGCGTGGTCAAAATCAAACGCGTCCTGTAGCCGCTAAAGGCTCCCCTAACTGCATACGGTAAACACCGTTCAGTCGGCTCTCGTGCTCGTGTGCATGAGAGCCTTTGTTATGTATGACGCAGGACGCCGCGAATTGTTACGGGTGCGGCGCTTGCCAATTTTTGCAATGCTCCACGGATAAATTTTTGTTAGAATAGACAGTAAAGAGGAAATATTGAGAAAATGTAGAACTTCTATATTCTACATACTTAAAAAGCGTGGGGGTGTTTCACTTGCAATTGAACATGCCAGCAAAATACAATTTCGCCGTACAAGTGGATGAGTGGGCCAGAAAAAATCCGGAGAGACGCGCTGTCTGGGAGCTGGACGAGCAAGGGAACGAACGAGTTTTGACCTATGAGGAGCTGCGCCGCTATTCCAACCGGATCGCGAATGCGCTTAGTTCCGTCGGGATTGGGGAAAAGGACCGGGTGCTGGTGCTCGTCTCTCGCGGGACGCTCGCCTACGGGCTGTACCTCGCTTTGCTGAAGCTGGGCGCCGTCATTTTGCCCGGCTCGGAAATGTTGCGCTACAAGGACATCGAGTACCGGGTGAACCACGCCAAGGCCAAGGCTGTCATCAGCTTCGAGGGCGTGCTGGACGAGGTCGATCAGACCCGCGGCAATTGTCCCAGTCTGACGCACTACATTACGACAGGCGAAGGGAAAGAAGGCTGGGTAGCCCTGGCGGGAATCATGGAAGGGCAGGCTGAGGAATTTACGGCAGTAGATACGGATGCGGACGAACTGGCATTTTTGTCCTATACGTCCGGGACTACGGGCGGTCCGAAAGGGGTTATGCACGTCCACGGCTGGCCGTTCGCGCATTTGGCGGTGGCGGCAAAGCAGTGGCTCGACGTGCGCGAAGGCGACCTGGTGTGGGCGACAGCAGGCCCTGGCTGGGCCAAATGGATCTGGAGTCCGTTCGTCTCGACATTGGGGATGGGAGCGACGGCGTTTGTGTACAAAGGGCGGTTCGTTGCGGAAAATTATTTGGCGATTTTGCAAAAATACCCGGTGTCCGTCCTCTGCGCGACTCCGACCGAGTACAGGCTGATGGCCAAAGTATCCGATTTGGGCGAGTACAAGCTGCAAGCGCTGCGCTCGGCATGCTCGGCAGGGGAGCCGCTCAACCGCGAAGTGATTGATACGTTCCGCCGCGAGTTCCAGTTGACGGTGCGCGACGGCTACGGACAGACGGAAAGCACGCTGTTGGTCGGGACCTTCGTCGGCATGGAGCCAAAGCCCGGCTCGATGGGCAAGCCTTCGCCGGTCGTGCGCATCGCGATTATCGACGAGGAGGGCCACGAGCTGCCTGTCGGCAAGGTCGGGGATATTGCGATCGACCGCAACCTCGTGGCGCTGTTCAAAGGGTACCTGGACGATCCTGAGCGCACTGCGCGAGCGTTCCGGGGCGACTGGTACGTCACCGGCGACCAGGGCCGCATGGACGAGGACGGCTACATCTGGTTCGAGGGCCGCTCGGATGACATCATCATTTCCGGCGGGTACACGATCGGGCCGTTCGAGGTGGAGGACGCGCTGGTCAAGCATCCGGCAGTAGCCGAATGTGCGGCGGTCGCAAGCCCCGATCCCGAGCGCGGACACGTTGTGAAAGCGTTTGTTATTTTGAAAAAGGGCCATGCCCCTTCCGACGGACTCGTCTCGGAGCTGCAAGATCACGTGAAAACGTTGACAGCCCCGTACAAATACCCGCGCAAGATCGAATTTGTCCAGGAGCTGCCGAAGACGACCTCCGGCAAAATCAGGCGCATCGAGCTGCGCCAGCAGGAAGCGAAGACGCTCCGCTCTTAAAAAAACGTGCGCCTTACGAAATTGTAAGCTTGCTGTAAGTGGATTCGATGGGAGAAAACATGCGCATTCCCTACAATGGAGTTGTCAGAGAAGGCAAGGGGGAATGCGGCATGAACCAGCTTTCCGTTCCGGTAGGAGGAAATGCGAAACCATATACAGCAACAGCAGTAACGGCCAGGGAGCGCTCGCAAAAACGGAGCGTTTCCTGGAGAAAAAGAGCGGGCATCGTGCTTGTCGCGATGCTGGTGGCGGCGATTCTGGCCCCGCTGTTGCTCACCTGGGCAGGAAACCTGTGGATTGACGAGCAGAAGCTGGCGGCTGTCCAGCATCCGGCAAAGGGCGTCTACGTCAAGCTGGATGAGATGCCCGACTACGTGTGGAAGGCGTTTGTCGCGATTGAGGACCATCGCTATATGCAACATCCCGGGGTGGACCCGTACGGTCTGGCCCGCGCGATCTGGGTAGATGTGCGGGAAGGCGCCTACGTGCAGGGCGGAAGCACGATCACGATGCAATTGGCCCGCAACCTGTTTTTGACCCATGACAAAACGATGGGCAGAAAAATCAAGGAAATGGCGATCGCCTTGCAACTGGAGCAGCGCTACAGCAAAAAAGAACTGCTGGAAATGTACCTGAACGTCATCTACTTCGGGCATGGGCACTACGGCATCGGCGAAGCGGCCGAGTTTTACTTCGGCAAGCCGGTCGCAGCGCCGGGCGTTGGCGCCTCCACCTCGCTGACCATGGGAGAAACCGCGATTCTCGCTTCTTTGCCGAAAGCGCCGGAGGCCTACTCGCCCGTAAAGCATTGGGAAAAGGCCAAAGCGCGTCAGCAGGTGGTGCTGGACCGAATGGCCGAACTGCACGTCATCGACCAGGAGACGCTCAAGCAGGCGAAGCAGGAGCAAGTCGTGGTCAAGGCACAGAGCGGGCTGAAGCCAGCTTTGAAGCAGTAACAAACGAAGAGTGTCCTCTGTCGATAGGGCAGGGGACTTTTTTCGTTTGGGTCAAAAGCGGGCTGACAGGTTGTGAAACAGACCTTGTGCCTTGCGCGCAACGCCATGCTGTCCGCTTCCGGCGCATGACGGCGTGGGGTATGCTGCCAGTCGGTTCGGATGGGGTGACGCGGTGCGTGACGCTGATGGAGCGTCACGGATTGCAAGGGGAGGCGTTGCATGCGCTGCTCGAGCGGACAAAAGTCGCACGGCGACGCAGTGCACGCTCCATCGACATCAATCGCCACGGGCCTGTGATACCATCCCGGACAGCCTGTGCACTCACCCAAGCGCCACGCGCTGCATAAGGTAAGGTGAGGAACTACAGGAAGGAGTCCAGAACGTCATGAGTGCGTATCCTTACCAACCCCAGTCGGGATCGAACACCCCTTCGATGTCGACGTTGATCGACCCGTTTCTGTATCAAACCTTGCTCGGCGTGGTACAGCGTGATGTCGTCATTCAAACGACCCAGGGAAACCTCCGTGGCAACGTCGTCAACGTCATGCCGGATCACGTGGCTTTGCGCGTGGGCGGCTCTACGTTTTTGGTGCGCATCCAGCAAATCGTCTGGGTCATGCCGGGTTAATGGCATGATACAACCCTGCCCCGACATAAAACAGTAAAGGTAGGAGTATGACGGGGGAGGGAATCGCGTTGTTTACACGGATCAATAGATTGGCTATCGAGCTTCCGGAGCCGGAATACGGAGACGCCAACGCCGCTGCGGCCGTCCAGGAGCTATTGGGCGGTCGTTTTGGCGAGATGTCGACATTGAACAACTACTTGTACCAATCGTTCAATTTTCGCGGCAAGCGCAAGCTGAAGCCGTTTTACGACCTCGTCGCAAGCATTACGGCGGAAGAGGTAGGACACGTCGAACTGGTGTCCAATGCGATCAATTTGTGCATGAAAGGCATTACCCGGCCAGGTGATCCGGATACGACACCGCTGTCCAACGGCTTGAACAAACGCAATACGTATCATTTCATTGCTTCGGCACAGACTGCGCTGCCCGGGGATTCCATGGGAAAATCGTGGACGGGTGATTACGTTTTCACCAGCGGCAACCTCGTCCTCGATCTGTTGCACAACTTTTTCCTCGAATGCGGGGCGCGGACGCACAAGATGAGGGTGTACCAGATGACCGATCACCCGACGGCGAGAGCCATGATCGGCTACTTGCTGGTCAGAGGCGGCGTGCACATCGTCGCCTACGCCAAAGCGCTGGAAATCGCCACAGGGGTAGACCTGACGAAAATGCTCCCCATCCCCGATCTCGACAATGACCAGTTTGACGC
This sequence comes from Brevibacillus sp. FW301-21C12A, assembly GCF_058788915.1. NCBI lineage: Bacteria > Bacillati > Bacillota > Bacilli > Caryophanales > Paenibacillaceae > Brevibacillus > Brevibacillus sp. FW301-21C12A. The sequence continues at coordinate 17,154 of NZ_JBYTBG010000025.1, read as the reverse complement.
CACCCATCCGTACATTGCCATGGGGCTGAACCGCAAGCTGTTTACGTTCAGCTATCAGGATTACCAGGATATCGCCTTGATCTGGCGCGGTCCATTGCCGGACGGCGGCACAGCCGAGGTCATTCAGGGCGTTCCCGATGGCGGCCCGGTTCCAGACCTCGATGAGTTGCCGGAGGAGTTTGCGCCGGGCGTGTCGCGCGAAGATTTTATCGAGATTGCCAAACGTCTGCAACGATCAGCCGGGTTGTAGGAGCACAGGAGCATGAACGGCACAGAAAGCAAAACGACCAATCAGCTATGGCGCAGGGGCGAAAGCTGATTGGTCATGTTTGTTTGTTCGCATTGTCAGGTCGTGCGGTTGACCGCTTTTTCCAGCGCGTCTTCCAGGACGTGGGCGTACTGCATCGTCGTTTCGATTTTCGAGTGCCCAAGCTGGGCTTGCAACTGATGCGGGTCCGGGTTCAGCCGCAAAAACTGCGTGGCGAAGCTGTGGCGCAGCTTATGTACGGACAAATCGGGAATCCCGAACGCTTTCGCATATTTTTTGACCAGCTTTTGCACGGAGCGGATTTCGATGCGGTGGCCGTGTGGCTTCGTTGGCGATACGGCGAGGAAAACGGCCGTTTCTTGCGGGGCAGGATGGTATTTGTCGCGCAAGGCAAGGTAACGGCCCAAATGCTCCTTGCCCCAGTCGCTGAAAAAGGGAGCGTCCTCTTTTTTTCCTTTGCGCACCATTTTCAGTTGGTTTTTTTCCATCACGATGTCGGACAAGTCCAGACTGACGATCTCGGAGACGCGAAAGCCGCCGGAGAGGATCAGCGCGATCATGGCGGTATCGCGGTCGCGGTTTTGCAGGTGGTACTGCCGCTTCTTTTCGGTGTTGCAGTGGGCCAAATAGCCGTTGTAAACGAAGTCGACAAACTGGTAAATTTCCTCGTCGATCAAAATTTTTGCGCGGATGGCGTGAGCGCGGGCCAGCGGCGTCAGCTCAGTCGCATCCAGCTCGATTTTTGCCAGCACATTGCGCTTCAAATACGCGTCGCCGTTTTCATCTTCGGCCAGCGCAGCCAAATAATGAAACAACGACTTCAAGCTGGAAATTTTTCGGCTGATCGTCCGGTCGCTGTACTCTTTTTTCGCGCTGCGCGTCGGGTTGGTGAGCAGGGCGGAGCGCTCGTACAAGTGCGACTCCTGCAAATATAAGATGTAGCTTTCCACCGTCTCCTTTTTCAGCTCGTTCAAGTCGGAGAGGGACACGTCCTTGATGTCTGTTGCCGTGGTCAAGCCTTCGGTCATCATCCAGCGAAAGAAAAAGGCGATGTCGCGCAAATAGCCAAGCAAGGTGGAAGGCGAGCTTTTTTTCGTTTTTTTGTGGTCGATAAATTTTTCTACATACCAGGGAAACGATCCGACTGTCTGGAGCAACTGCAAGGCATCCCGCTGTTTGGTTACGGACATGTGATCCACCACCCGTCATTTTTGTAATCGTTGTGTACGAACATATATTCTAGCAAAAAGGCAACGTTCTGGGAATTGCAAATTGCGCTATTTACAGTCATGATGGGAAGCAGGTATAGTAGGAAGGTGTTTAAAACGTAATGATTACGATTTTTTTGGCTGGGAGGGATGTAGAGTGGCTACATGGGATTTGTCGCGGACGCGCCACCATATTTTGCTCTGCAATGGCGGAAGCTGTATGCGCAGCGGGGGAGAAGAGGTCACCGTTGCGATTCGGGAAGCGATTGCGGAGGCGGGCCTGGATGATTACGTACATACAAGCCGGACGCGCTGCAACGGACGATGTGAGGATGCCTGTGTCGTGATCGTCTATCCGGAAGGCATCTGGTACCAGAACGTGACGCCAGAAGATGCGGGGCTGTTGGTCGATCAGCATTTTCGCCTGGGGCAGCCGGTCGAGTCGCTGATGACCCATCGGTTTCAAGGCGACGGCTTTGTCCGCACGTCGGACTGCAAGCCAGGCATTCTCAAATCGGAAAAAGTCAAAAAGTAGTCCAGGGCCGCGCTCGTCTGATAAAGGGGGCGTGGTTTTTTTGTTCTTATCCAGTAGTCGTGCAACATAGCGGGACTTCGAGTGTAGGGGGAAAGCAAGCGTTGGGCCTTTGGGGACAGAGGTTTTTAGCGATTGCTTGGCGATTTGGTGCAGCTAAGGTGGTTTATATTTAGGCGAGAATGAGGTTTTTGTTACGGGCTGCGGGGATCAAGGCGGACTGGCAGCTTGGAATACGGTTGATCGTCGCGATAGTGGTGGGAGGAAACAGGAGAAAGCGCTACAGGTACTTGGGCCTCTAGCGGGGGAGCGGGAACTGTCCGCCTCCGGTGAAAAAGGAAAACCGCGTCAAAAGTAGAGGATTCAAAAGAAGTAGGTTCACGTTGACGCTTAAAAGCGTGTTTTCCTTTTTCCCCTCCTGCTCGGTAGGAGTCCCAAAGACCTTCGCTTGCTTTCTCCTGTTTCCTGTTTCTGTCGTTCGGGGGTGATTTTTGTGCGGAGTTCAAGAAGCAAGATGTCCAAGACAAAACGCGTCTCGAAATCATTTTTGTACGGTTGAGAGCAGGTACATTCATAGCTCTCAAAAAGGTTCGCAAAAGGGCCTATTCCCCTTAGCCCCTGACGAGGAAAGAGATGAAATCCGCGAAAGCTCTTTGGGTTCCCAACCGAGGCTCCGGGAAAAAAGCGAAACACGCTTTTAGCGTCCAACTCTGAGAGGCTACCTGAATCAACCACTTTTGGACGCGGTTTCGCTTTTTCCCCGGAGCCGGGCAGTGATACCCCCAGCAGGGAGCCCAAGAAGCTACAGCGATTTCGTCTCTTTCCTCGCCACACCAAAGCCCCGATGAAGGAGGCTTTTAAAAGCCAAAGGCCCCACAACGTCATTTTCGAATCATCATGCCACGACACCACACAGCCAAATTTTCTAAGCCGCCGGGATCATCGCCGCTGTTTTGTCTAAGATCGCAGCAAAAGGAGAACTTATGAAAGAGCGCATTAGGCATTTTTGGTGAAAGCGCCGCCATTTATGTCTTTGTCATATGGACATTTCGAGTAAATGGTGGTAACCTATCAGTAAATAAGGTTGATTTCATGCGATTTATACAAGAAAAATATGTCCGCATAGGGTGTACATTTGTTTTCGTGGAAATTACTTCCCCGATCGGACAGGTGTAAGGCCCGATGGCTGGATGCTGGAGGGATTCTCGTTGGCGAGCAAAACATTGGAGCACTTTTTACATGAAAATCTGGCTGATTTGAAAAGCAAAGGTCTGTACAACGTCATCGATCCTTTGCAAAGCGCAAACGGCCCTGTCATCACCATTGCGGGAAAAGAACTGATTAACCTGTCCTCGAACAACTACCTGGGACTGGCGACAGACCAGCGCCTGGTAGATGCCGCGATTGCCGCTGCGCAAAAATACGGAGTCGGGGCAGGAGCGGTGCGCACCATCAATGGTACGCTCGATCTGCACGTGAAGCTGGAAGAAAAACTCGCTGCCTTCAAACATACAGAAGCAGCTATCGCTTATCAGTCCGGCTTTAACTGCAACATGGCAGCCATCTCTGCCGTCATGGACAAGGACGATGCGATTTTGTCCGACGAGCTGAACCACGCTTCGATTATCGACGGCTGCCGTCTCTCGCGTGCGCAAATTATTCGCTTCAACCACTCGGACATCGACGACCTGCGCGCCAAAGCGAAGGAAGCAAAAGAGTCCGGCAAATATAAAAAACTGATGGTCATTACGGACGGCGTATTCTCGATGGACGGCGATATCGCCAAACTGCCGGAAATCGTGGAGGTTGCCGAAGAATTTGACCTCATCACCTATGTAGACGATGCCCACGGCTCGGGTGTGCTTGGCAAAGGCGCTGGAACCGTCAAACACTTTGGCTTGTCTGACAAAATCGACTTCCAGATCGGTACGCTCTCCAAAGCGATCGGGGTAGTCGGCGGCTACGTGGCAGGACGCCAGGAGCTGATCGACTGGCTCAAAGTGCGCAGCAGACCGTTCCTGTTCTCGACGGCGCTGACGCCAGCAGATGTGGCGGCTTGCATTACCGCTATTGACATTTTGACAAGCAGCACCGAACTGCACGACAAACTGTGGGATAACGGCCACTACCTGAAAAAAGGCTTGAAGGAGCTTGGCTTCAACATCGGGGACAGCGAAACACCGATCACGCCTTGCATCATCGGCGACGAACAAAAGACGCAGGAATTCAGCAAACGCCTGTACGAAGAAGGTGTGTACGCCAAGGCAATCGTCTTCCCGACCGTGCCAAAAGGAACAGGTCGCGTGCGCAACATGCCGACGGCTGCCCACACCAAGGAAATGCTGGATCGCGCCCTTGGCATCTATGAAAAAGTTGGGAAAGAAATGGGGATCCTGTCATGAAAAAGATTTTAGTAACGGGAGCATTGGGACAAATCGGCTCGGAGCTCATCATGAAGCTGCGCGAAGTGTACGGAGCCGATCAGGTTGTCGCGACCGACATCCGCAAAAAAGAAAACGATCCTGTGGTACAGTCCGGGCCATTTGAGATTTTGGATGTCACAGACGGAAACCGCATGTTCGAGCTGGCAAAAGCACACAAGGTAGATACGATCATGCACCTTGCTGCGCTGCTGTCGGCTACAGCCGAAGCGAAGCCGCTGCTCGCCTGGAACCTGAACATGGGCGGGCTGGTCAATGCGCTGGAAGCTGCGCGCGAGCTGAACTGCCAGTTTTTCACCCCAAGCTCCATCGGCGCTTTTGGGCCTTCCACGCCGAAAGACAACACGCCGCAAGACACGATTCAACGCCCGACGACGATGTACGGGGTGAACAAAGTGTCCGGCGAGCTGCTGTGCGATTACTACTATCAAAAATTCGGCGTAGACACCCGTGGCGTACGTTTTCCTGGCCTGATCTCGTACGTGGCTCCTCCAGGCGGAGGCACGACCGACTATGCGGTTGACATCTACTACAAGGCGATTCAGGAAGGCGCGTACACGTCCTACATCGGCAAAGGCACGTACATGGACATGATGTACATGCCAGACGCCTTGAACGCGATCATCACCTTGATGGAAGCCGACGCCTCCAAGCTGATTCACCGCAACGCGTTCAACGTAACGGCAATGAGCATCGAGCCTGAAGATGTAGCGGCTGCCATCCGCAAGCACATTCCGGAGTTCACCCTCTCCTACGAGGTAGACCCGGTGCGCCAGGCGATCGCGGACAGTTGGCCAAACTCGATCGACGCGACCGCCGCCATGAACGAATGGGGCTTCAAAGCAGAGTACGATCTGGACAAAATGACCGAAGACATGCTCGCCAAACTGCGGGGAAAGCTGCTGCAGCAAGTCGGCTAAACGAATAGCATCACACACGAGACGAAACCGTCGCTTTGCGCAATGTGCAAAGCGACGGTTTTTTTGTACAGATAAGGCATTGATAAGATTGTTCCAGTATAAGGGCAACGAAGGCTCGCCAAGCCATTGGCGCAGCGAATTTTTCTAATGAAACCGCCATGAAGTCGTCCCCAATAGAGCAGTAGCAGGACTGTCGCCACTGGCGAAAGCAGCTCGAACGAAAGCCAATGGTCAAGCAAGCGAGAAATAACCCATGGAACACCTCCGAAGCGAGACGATCTCGTTACGATAACATACGAAGCAAACGCAAAAAGGATCGGTTCTGTGACAGAGCAGATCGCAGGCGGGCATGATTCCAGACCGTTTGAGAAGCGGCCTCCGTGAATCTCGATTGCCGATCAGCAAAACGATATTGCATTGCAGCGCGCGTTCTTTTATAGTTGTAATATCTATTACTACTAAAAAGGAGTAGCTATGGAACCGTTACTGGACAAGTTTGAGGAAATCGGTTTTTCCAAAAATGAAGCGAAGGTGTACATGACGCTGCTGAAGGAGCCGCTTTTAAACGGGTACGAGATCAGCAAAAAAAGTGCCGTGCCGCGCTCGATGGTGTATGCGGTCATTGCCAAGCTGGTGAGCAAGCAGGCGATTGTCGAGCTGCGGACGGAGCCGCCGACTTATCGTCCCGTGCCGATCAAAGAGCTGATGACCAACCTGAAAAAGCAGCACGAACAAACGATTGACTATTTGGAGCAAGTGCTGCAAGTCATTGAAAAGCCGGTCGAGGTTCATGTCATCCAGCATATGGAGGAGCGGGCGAACATCTTGGCTGCCATGCAGAGCTTGCTGCGCTCGGCAAAAGAAGAGGTGTGGCTGTCGGCGTGGGAAGAGGAGCTGGACGAATTGCGCGAGGCTTCCGAGGAAGCGGCTGCCCAAGGAGTCAGAATGTTTTCGCTGCTGTTTGCCGACCAGGAAACGCCTTCGTTCGGGCACGCCTTCTATCACCGCCAGGACTCGTCCTCGATTGAGCGGCAGAGGATGGGCCAAAGGCTGACGATTGTCATTCAGGACGACAAAGAGGTGCTGATCGGCAGCTTTTTGGACGGGCGAGTGCCGCAGGCCATTCAGACGACCGACCCGATGCTGATTTTGCTGGCGAAGGAATACATCCGCCACGACATGGTGCTCAAGGTCGTGAGCGCCAAGCTGGGCAACGAATCGCTGGATTCCTTGTGGCAAGGCGACGATTTGCTGACGTACATCGTCCACAACATCAAAAAATAGGCACAGCGGAGCTACAGAGAGGAAAGGGTGGAGAAAGCATGGTGGAGTATCGTTTTTTGACCGAAGCAAACAAGGAAGAGCTCGAGGCAGTGAAGCAACTGTTTCGCGAATATACGGAATCGCTCGGACTCGATCTCGGCTTTCAAGATTTTGAAGCAGAGTGCAAGGCGCTGCCCGGCAAGTACGCAGCACCAGATGGCGCCCTGCTCCTCGCCTTGGTAGACGGGGAGGCGGCGGGCTGCATTGCCGTGCGCAAAAGCGACGAGCGGATTTGCGAGATGAAGCGGCTGTACGTCCGCGATCGGTATCGCGGCTTGAAAATCGGGAAAACGCTGGTCCAGATGATTATCGAAAAAGCGGAGCAGCTTTCGTACGACTACATGCGGCTCGATACGTTGGCAAGGATGACCAGCGCGCAGGCGCTGTACCGCGCTTTCGGATTTTATGAAATAGAGCCGTACATCTTCAATCCGCTCGACGGCGCCATTTTTATGGAGCGAAAATTGCGCTAGGCAGCGCATGCCACAAAAGCCGAATGCCTCCGCAGTGCTAGGGAGGGAGTTTGGCTTTTGCTTTGGCGTTCGGCATTGCCCACCACGCTACCAGTACAGCGAGATAGCAAAAACGCCTCCGCAGCGTCTTCGGACAGCGGAGGCGTTTCGTTCGATTTTGTGGCCGTTCCAGCAGCAAGCGTTCAGGACAGCTTTGCCCGCACCTGCTTGAGCTTGATCGCGTTGGCGATCGCGGTCCACATGTCGGTTGACTCGGAGCCGACGTACCAATACGCCAGTCCCGGGATTTGCCACTCCAGACTCGCCTGGACCTTGAGTCCCATGGAGCGGCTTTCTTCCAGCCAGATCGTATGGGTTACGCCTTGCTTTTGGTAGGTCGAGCGGTATTGTCCAATGCTCGCATCCCAGACCGTGCTTGCCCTGTACTGGGAGAGCAACTGGTAGGAGGCAGGAATCGTCAGGTCTGTCGATTGCAGGCTGCCTTTTGCCTGATACCAGTCGCGGGTATAGAGCGGCAGGCCGACAATCAGCTTCTGGGCCGGAACTTTGTCCAACAGGTCGACGATCACTTTTTTCAACCATGGCAGCGAGGCTACTGAGCCTGCTTTCGGGCCACCCACCCAATGTTCCTCGTAGGCCATGACTACCAAATAGTCCGCAGATTTCGCCAGTTTGGCAAAGTCGTAAGGTTCACTCCAATCGGTTTTGGTATCGGGTGGAATGTCGACGGAGACGACAGCGCCTTTGGCGTGCAGGGCAGCCGACAGCTCCTGGATGAACAGGGTGAAGTTGTTGCGGTCGGCCGGGGAAAAGCCTTCAAAGTCGACGTTGATCCCGTCCAGTTGGTACTTGTCCACGTAGGCGGACAGCTTCTGGACGATGGCCTTCCGCTTTGCCGCATCCGCAAGCGCGGCATGCGTGGCGGCGGAGTCGAAGCGGTTCCCGAACAGCGGCCATACCTGCTTGCCGTTTGCATGTGCCCAGTGGATCAGGGCCGCGTCGGACAAGTCGCTGACCGTGCCGTCTTTTTGCAGGAAGTACCAGCGCGGCGACAAGGTGTTGACACCGCTTTTCTTGACCTGCGCGATAAACTCGTCGGTCGTGGACTGGTATTGCCAGCCGAGCGAAATCAGCGGCTTGGCCGCCGTGCTTTGCGTCTTCAGCTCATCTGAAATGCGCTGCAAAATCACGGCCGTCTCTTCACGCGACAGCGCTTTTTGCGGGCGGAAGCTGCCTTGGTAGCCGACGAGCCATTTTTTCTGGATCGCTTTGGCGACAGAAGCTTTTGCCCAGCCGGAGACAGAAGCGGCATCTTGCACGGCCGGCGTCGCCTGTGCCGAAACGTTTTGCTCCAGGGCGCGCACCAAAAACGCGGCGGCTTCCTCGCGGGAGATCGTGCGCTTCGGCCCGAACGCCGTAGGACTGATCCCGTTGGCGATGCCGAGCGCAGCCGCAGCCTGTACGGACCCGTACGCCCACGAATTTTTCGGGACATCGGCATAAGCCGCGATATTGCCCGCCACAGGCTGGATGCCGAGCGTCCGCGTGAGCATCGCGACGAACTCGGCGCGCGTCACCGGCCGCGTCGGATGGAAGTACCCGTTTTCATCCCCCGCGATCACGCCTGCCTTCTGCAAGGAGCGAATTTGCTCTTTGGCGTAGCTGTTGGCAATATCCTTCAGGCTGTTCGTAGATGCCGTGGACGCGGGAACCCCGACGGCCAGCGTGAGGCAGTATGTCAGAAATGCCAGAGAAACCAACCAAATATGTATGTTTTGTTTTTTCATCATACATCCAGTATAAGGAGGCAGAACCAATCTTTCATTGGTCATTTTTTGGTAAGAGTGGGGGAATGGCTGGACGGGACACACATCAAGATCAACGAAAGAGTGTTGGATATCAGGTCGGAAAAGTACGACAAGAGAACGATGGAGTAGGTGAGGCAAGCTTTTCGAATGTGCCAAGCCATACTAGGTTGGGTGAAGCTTTTTCGATCATGGCGGTGCGGTCAAGCAGGCAAGGGGACGGAACGGGTATGCAAAGCAAACACGGAAAATGATTTGGGGGGAATTCCAATATGGTATGATAAGATTGAAACGTGAGAGAAACAAAAAGCGAGGCGGAAGAGAAATGGAAGACGTACTGATTATCGGCGGAGGTCCTTGTGGTCTGGCGGCAGCGATCTCCTGCAAAAGAGCGGGACTCGATCCGCTCATCATCGAAAAAGGATCGCTCGTACATTCGATATATCGCTATCCGACGTACATGGTGTTCCACAGCACACCGGATTTGCTGGAGATTGGCGGCATTCCTTTTGCCACCGCCAACGAAAAGCCGACGAGACAGGAAGCGCTCAATTACTATCGGCTGGTAGCTTCCCGCGAAAATCTGCGGGTTCATGTTTACGAAACGGTGACCGAAGCGAAGCGGACGGAGGATGGCTTTCAGGTTGCGACGACAGACCGCTTTGCCAAGACGCATCTGTATCAGGCGAAGAAGCTGGTCATTGCCACCGGCTACTTTGACAATCCGAACCGGTTGAACGTGCCAGGCGAAGACTTGCCGAAAGTCTCGTCCTTTTACAAGGAAGCGCACCCATACGCGGGATTGAAAGTCGCCATCGTCGGCGGAAACAACTCTGCTGTCGATGCCGCGATGGAGCTGGAACGGGCGGGGGCGCAGGTGACGGTGATTTGCCGCAGAACCGAGCTGTCCGACAAAGTGAAGGCGTGGACCCGGCCTGTCTTCGAGAGCCTGGTCAAAAAAGGGCGCATCCAGATGTTTTTCGGAGCCACTGTCGCTTCGATTGAAGAGCGCGCCATCCACGTCAACACAGCGGAAGGGCAGGTCACGCTTGCAAACGACCACGTGTTTGCCCTGATCGGCTATCGGCCTGACCGGACGTTTCTGCATTCGCTCGGGGTGCACACCGATGAGGAGACGGGCGTTCCGCAGCACGATCCGGAGACGATGGAGACGAACGTTCCCGGCCTCTACATAGCGGGAGTGATTGCGGCGGGCCACCACGCTAATGCCATTTTCATCGAAAACGGCAGATTTCATGGAGAAGGGATTGCCCGCCACATCGTCTCGCAAGGAAACGTTTAGGTTTTGTCTAGCTCTAGAACTTCCACTCCAACTGTCTGCCGCCAATGAGGTGGTAGTGCAGATGGAAAACCGTTTGCTGCCCATGCTGTCCGATGTTTGTCACGACGCGGAAGCCTGGCTCGGTTACTTCCATGATTTCGGCTACCTTTTGCAACGACAGATGCAGGTGGCCGATCAGCTCCTTGTCCTCAGGCTCGATGGCCATGACCGACTGGATATGCTTTTTCGGGATCATCAGGACATGTACGGGTGCGACAGGGTTAATGTCGTGAAAAGCCAGCACATGCTCGTCCTCGTACACTTTTTTGGAAGGAATATCCCCGTTTACGATTTTGCAAAAAATGCAGTCCATTTGCTTCTTCATCCTTTCTCAATCAATCGAAGGTATAAAGCCTACTTCGGCATGGAAGTAGGCTTTACCTGTTTGGGCGGGGGAAGTTTTTGGATGGGGGTGACTTCGGATTTTCAACAGAAACGAAAGGCGTTCGTTTTGGCTGAAACGGCAGCGCGCTGGCTGGCGGACATGCTGGGAACATGGATATATTCAATTCAAGCTATACAACTTAGAAAAGGAAATGCTGCACTATCTCGTGGCAACAAATCATTACAAGGAATCAGACACAATGGAAATAAAAGCAAAATATTCCAAAATGCCTACCTACTCGGTGGATGCCGTGTTCAAGGATGAACCAAATGTGACCTACAATTACACCTTGTATGATGGAAAAGAGTGGTTTCAACTGGGGCCAAGCGATGGAGAAATTGAGGGGAATCAAGACAAATACAAGCATATTGATACAAAAAGATTGCAAGGAACAGAGTAGGAGCCAATCCACGTCAAGAATGTCGGCGAAGTCAGGAGATTATCCTTACAGGGGGACGCTCTCCCTCCACTTGCGGGTTTTCGCAAAACGACATCTTTACGAAAAGCGCATCGGGATGACGTCCAATCGATTGGGAAAAATAATAGAAAGACGAGGAGACTGGCAGCGGAGTCGGAGGCAGTCTTTTCAAAATCATGGCCTCTTTCCTCGTGCGAATGGGGCCTTCTTTCATTCATTGGGGAAATGGTCTGGCAGGGACATCCATCCTAGCTTTTCCCACCAAGGATCACTTGCTTTCTTTCCGAAAAATTTCCTGTTTGGCTCCGAGCGCTGGCTGATAGTAAAGTAATTCTACTATAGCGAAACTCAAGAAGCTTGTTTCGAAAAGCGGCAAAGCTCACCTGCGAGATCGGCCGATCACTTTGGAGGCGAGAGAGCCTTGCCTTTCCTTTACTGGCAAGGCTCATCGGTGCAGTTCGCTCAGGCTTCTTATGAAAAACTCCGCTCCAAAAACCCCAACACCTCCTGCCACGAATGCTCGGAAGCGTGCGCATTGTTTTTCGGCGTTCCGCCGTTCAGTTGCGTCCGCGTGGTGGGGATATACGGAAAACGAATGCTGTGCCCCGTATCCGCGTAGCGCAGATGAACGACGGGGTGGGCAAACTGGTTGGCTTTCAAACGTTCGACCATCCGCTCGCAATGCTCGGCGGCGGGCCACCAGTGATCGTCGTCGGCAGACAGCAACAGAATCGGGCCGTTGATCTTTTCCACAGGAATTTCTGCGTCTTCGAGCCACTCGCAGGCACGCCAGGCCGCTTTGTGGATTTGGTCGATGCGCCGGCCGGCATCCAGCCGTTCGCGGGACTCCTGGCATTGCGCCTCGGTCCAGGTGACAAACGGGAGCGGTTCTCCGCGAAACGACCAGGAGGACTGCGGCGAAAACGTTTCCGCGTCCGTGAACGCCCGGTCTGTGCCGATGTTGACCGTGGAGCTGGGGCTGGACGCGATGACAGCGCGGATGTCCGGTTCGAGCGACGCGGTGACCAGCGCCAGCTCGGCGCCTTTGGAGCGGCCGAAAACGGCGATTTGCCCGGGATGCACCGTAGACTGCCGTTTCAGCCACTGGACGGCCCGCTGTACATATTCGATCGGGATTTGCTGGATGTCTGTCGGCAAGTCATCGCATTGAAAATAGGCGAGCGCCAGCGCCGGATAGCCGTGAGAGGCGAACAGGGCGGCAAACTGGGAGCAGGAGCCGATTCCGCCTTCGCTGCCGCCGAGCACGAGCACGGCAGGACGCGGTTCTGGGTGAGGCTTGCTGAAAAAGAGGCCGACCAAGCCGTCCTCCCTGACTTTTTGGATGGAAACGTCGCGTGAGACGAAGATGCGCTTGACGACAGCCTTGGCGACAGGCTTTTGTTTCACCTCTGCCGTCAGGTGAATCTCTGTGGAGCGTGGGGTAAACTGAAAGTCTTCGAGGGAATAGGAGCTGTAATAGCGGAGCGTCTGCACGTTCATCGACCAGAACAGTCCCATGGGGTCAATGCCTTCGTACGTGCCGAACAGAGGCGCCTGGGACACAAGATCAACAAAGCCGTTCTCGTCTGCCTGGAAAATGGCATGGGAAGAGGCCGACATCTCTCCGCCCGGCAAACCGTTCGTCATGGTGGCATGAAGCGTGATTAATTGATGCGGCATAAAACCGCTTAGTGTAATATGGACAGGTACATCGAGTAAGGCCGTTGCTGGTGAGACATCAATCTGTGGATGCATCATGCAGGCAACACTCCCCATTGAAAATATGGAATCTGATAACAACGTAAATTATAGTAGAATTCACAAATGCGCCACAGGCGGAAATGTGACGGAACGGTTAACTTGACTTCCAAACAGGGATGTAACTATAATCATTACAACGAAAGGGTGACCGACATGAAAATCAGCAGCCGTTTCTCGATTGCGGTTCATATTTTATCTCTGCTCTCCATTGATGCAAATGCTCACCATACATCGGAATGGATCGCCGGCAGCGTGAACACCAATCCGGTTATTATCCGCCGCGTGCTCGGACAACTGAAAAAAGCAGGGCTTGTACACGTCCGGGCCGGGGCGGGCGGCGCAACGCTTGCGAAAGAGCTGGAGCAAATCACATTGCTGGACGTATATCGCGCCGTCGAGGTCGTGGAGGAAGGCCAGCTTTTTCACATCCACGAGCAGCCGAACCCTGCCTGTCCGGTCGGAGCTAATATCCAGTTCGTCCTGGAGCTGATTTTGCATCGCGCGCAGCATGCGATGGAAGCGATTTTGCAGAGCGTAACGATGCACGAGCTGGTCACGGACTTGCGGGAAAAAATGACGGAGCAAGCCCGGTAAGCCATCTGCCATGGCTCGTCCAGGTGAAGGTGAGCCGAAGAAAACGCAGTGTACAGTACAGGAGCGGGACAAGGGGCAGGACACGCGAGTTCCCGTATCCAAAAGGGCAAAAGGGCGGCAGACGATGACGCAAAACACGCTTCGTCCGCCCGGCTTCTCCTGCGAGAGAAGCCGGGAACAGCGGACAGGATTCAGGCTGGAAATGGCGAAAAATAATGGATATAATAAAAGTATTCAAAAAGCTGCGAAAAAGCCGACAACGGCGTCGGTGCAAGCTTGACATTTTGGTGAGCAGTTGGCACGTCCATTCTCTTTGATGGGAGGTGGAGTATTGCGTCATCGTTATCGAATTATCATCATAGACGACGACCCCATCACGCGAATGGACCTGGTCGAGATGTTGCAGGAACAAGGCTACAACGTTGTGGCTGACGGGAAAAACGGCGAAGAAGCCGTTTCTCTGACGCAACTGTGGGACCCGCACCTCATCATCATGGATGTAAAAATGCCTGTCATGGATGGATTGACGGCTACCGGGATTATCAAAGGGCAATCGGACGCTTCCATTTTGCTGCTGACGGCGTACAGTCAAAAAGACCTGGTAGCGAAAGCGAAGACAAAAGGCGTCTGCGCCTACCTGGTCAAGCCCGTCATGGAGGAAGAGCTGCTGCCCGCAGTAGAGACGATCCTGTTGGAAAAACAAAGTTCGCTGGAAAAGTGAATCGCAACAAAAGCAATGGCGCTTGAACGAAGACGGACTGCCGTCTCCTTTTTCAAGCGTCTTTTTGACGTATAAGAGCGAGAAAAAAAGCGCAAAGGAGCGCTCGAACAACTACCGGTTCTATCCCCACCAGGCAAATTTTGGGTCACATCATCCGCATGGCCGCGATTGCTCAACGACGAGCTGGTCCCGCACGAGTTTTTTCCGGGGAGAAACGCGAAAAAGCAGGATGACCGTTTTCGCTCCCATTGTGCCGGGCGGGCAGGAAAGCAAGGAAGCCCTACCAAAGAAAGCGAGTGAAGCGAGATGAAATTGGCATGCGTCATCCGTAAAGAACATTACCAGTTCACATCCGTTCGCGATGTATTGGCGAAAGCGAGCGAAGAGAAGTCTGGCGACCAGATGAGCAAAATTGCAGCCAACTCCGCACTGGAGCGGATGGCGGCCAAAGTCGTCCTGAGCGAGATGCAGCTCAAGGACATCTACGAAAATCCGGTGATTCCGTACGAAAAAGACGAAGTCACCCGCATCATTTACGACGATTTGAATTTGTCGATCTACAACGAAATCAAAAACTGGACGGTCGGGGAGCTGCGCGAGTACATTTTGTCCTTTTCGACAGGCATGCCGGAGCTTACCCGGATCAGCCGCGGCTTGACCAGTGAAATGATTGCCGCGACCGCCAAGCTGATGTCGAGCATTGACCTGGTGATGGCTTCGCAAAAAATGAGGCACCAGGCGTACTGCAACACGCTCATCGGCGAGCCGGGCAGACTGGCGTTCCGGTGCCAGCCGAACCACCCGATTGACGATCCGGAGGGCATTCTCGCTTCGATGAAGGAAGGTCTGTCCTACGGCTCCGGCGATGCCGTCATCGGGATCAACCCGAACAACGACTCGGTTGAAAGCGTTACCAAACTGCTCAAGATGTCCCACGATTTCATGCAAAAATGGGAGATCCCGACGCAAAACTGCGTCCTCGCCCACATTACCACCCAGATGCAAGCATTGCGCGGCGGAGCGCCGATCTCCTTGATGTTCCAGAGCCTGGCTGGCTCGCAGCGGGCGAATGAAGCGTTTGGGGTCTCCAAAGATTTGCTGGACGAAGCGATGGAGTTGATGCTGCGAAAAGGCACGGCTTCGGGGCCGAACGTGATGTACTTTGAAACCGGGCAAGGCTCGGAGGTGTCGCTGGACTCGCACGAAGGCGTGGACATGCAGACGCTGGAGGCGCGTACGTACGGCTTTTGCCGCCACTGGAAGCCGTTCATGGTCAACAACGTCTCCGGGTTCATCGGGCCGGAAACGCTGTACGACGGCAGACAGATGATCCGTGCCGACCTGGAGGATTTGTTCATGGGCAAGCTGCACGGTTTGCCGATGGGAATTGCCCCTACCTACACGAACCACATGTACGCGGACCAAAACGACCAGGAAATTGCCGGGATGCTGACGACGCTTGCCGGAGCGAATTTTTACATGGGCGTGCCCGGCGGCGACGACGTCATGCTGAGCTATCAGGATACGAGCTACCACGACGATGCCAGCTACCGCGAGCTTTTGGGCCTGCGCCCGTTGCGCGAATTTGAAAAATGGCTGGAAAAAATGGGACTGATGGAAAACGGACGGCTGACAGAGCGGGCAGGCGATTTATCGGTTTTCGACTAACGAGCGGGGAGGGCACACACGATGAAACAGATCAACATGGATGACCTGATCCAGCGGGTCATGGATGAGCTTTCCAAAAAGACGGGGGAAGTGATTCACTTTCCCGAGCAAAAGGTGCGCGGCGTAGAAAATCCGCACAATCTGGAAGCATTGGAGCGGGCGATGGCGAGAACGCCGGCGCGCATCGGGATCGGCCGCGCAGGGACCAGAATGAAGACGACGAGCTATTTGCAGTTTCGCATCGACCAGGCGGCGGCACACGATGCGGTCATGAAAACGATCAGCCCGGAATGGCTGCAGCGGCTGCAACTCCCGGAGCTGCATTCGCGGGCGACGAGCATGCAGGAATATTTGATGAACCTCGACTCGGGGCGGCTGCTGTCCGACGAGTCGGTCAGATGGCTGGAGCAGCACGGCGACAAAGGCAAAGACGTGCAGATCGTCATCTCCGACGGACTGAGCACGTCTGCCTGCGAGGCGACGATTCCGGATTTGCTGCCCGCCCTGCAGCAAGGATTGGCGATGCGCAACATCAGCGTGGGCAAGCCGGTGTTCATTCACAAGGGACGGGTGTGGATTCAGGACCAGGTCGCCAAAATCGTCAATTGCAAAGTCGTCATCTCCCTGATCGGGGAAAGACCGGGGCTTGCGACGGCAGAAAGTCTCAGTGCTTACATGATTTACAAACCGGACGCCCATACGGTAGAATCAGATCGAACGGTTATTTCTAATATTCATCGGGGCGGGACTTTGCCGATTGAAGCGGGAGCCTATCTCGCAGAGCTGCTGGAGGACATTTTGAAGCACCAGGCGAGCGGAGTCAAATATATGCAACTCCGCGCCCAAAACAGTTAGATTCCTACTGGCACATCCTCCCGTCTTGCACTAGAATACATAGAAGATAACCAATTTCTATGAGGAGTTGCTACGCATGACGGAGCCAAACCAAAACGAACTGGAAACAAAAGCGGAAAAGCCAAAAATCAGCCTGCAGGAAGCGATGAAGCGCAAATTGGCGGAAAAGAAGCAGGCACAGGCCCAAGCGAACAACCCTGTGAACCAGAAGGCGAAAAACCAGTCGATGAAAAGCCAGTTGACGAAAAAGCCGAACAACCAGCGCAGACGTATGGGCGTCTAGTCTAGTTTTCAATTGGAAAGAAACGAACAAAGGAGAATTTGCAGCATGGATTTTTTGCTGCGGATTCTCCTTTTTACACGTGAGCACTTTGCATAATTCCATTTTCGAGAAAAAGACAACAGATTTATATGGCCTGTGGTTGGTTTCAATGTCGTGA
>NZ_JBYTBG010000024.1:0-77498 GCF_058788915.1 Brevibacillus sp. FW301-21C12A | reverse complement strand
TCCCCTCCGGTCAACAGTGTTGATCTCATCATACCATGAGGTCTTTTTTCACTGTCTACCATGAGGGGATAATACCAGCCTGCACAAGACGAGAAGGGCTTTTCCTTTTTTCTGTAGCGAAAGGTGCGTATGTAAACACGCTTGTTTTGCATGCTTACTTGTCCTTCTTTTCTGCTTTTTCCTGCCGGTCTTTCAGGATTGATAAAAAGGCCAAAAAATCGCCCAACAGAACCAGCACGGCAGCCATCAACGCCAGATCTTCCGCAGAAAAACCATTGTTCTGCTTCATTTTCCAGCCTCATTTCCGTAGGGATATCCGCCCTTTTTATCTTATGCGCAGCCGTCTGGGACCGTCACGCTTACTGCTTGTCCTGTCGTTTTACTCCCCGTTATCCTGTTGACTTACTAACCGCTTATTCTGTTCGTTTGCTGACGGGGCCGCATTTGCCTGTACGGAGACAGGCTCCCGAGCGGGTCGTTGAGAAAGTCGGCGAATTTTGTAGGGATATGTCTTTTTCTAGCGAATAAAAGAGAAGGGACCTACTTAAAACGGGAGAAGTGGTGAGATTGTGATTTCAGCTTTGAACAAGACGCTCTGTGTGCAACAGCTTGTCGAGAAGTTAAGGGATAAAGAGCTCGTTCATGTTTCGAGCTTTGATTTGAAAGAAACCAACAAAGCCTTGTATGAATACGTCCATCGGCTAAGCAGCTCGATCGCGATCATTCCCACCACGATTGATTCTGTCATTACGGGGGTCATCCGCTTTCAGGAGGGCTATTTCATTACGCTCGGCATGCTGATCTGGAAGGACGCCACGCAAAAAGGGCCGTTCAAGGAAGGGACGTTTCTGTTTTACAAGCACGACGCAAGTGACGCTCTTGATGATTGCATTCATATTACGAACTCGATTGAAAACCACAACCTGATGGAAAGCCTGTTTTTCGCCTGCTGCGAGAGCAAGGGCGATGATATGGTGTTGAACTATTCGCACATCGAGCACGCTATTAAATACGGCGAGACGTATCGGGATTTGATGGAGAAGTGGAAAAAAGGGTTTGCCTGAAGCGTGGGAGCATTTCCATTATTTAGATGTGAAAGCCAGCCGCCATTCCGACGATATGAATAATGTCATCTAGTATAAGTTCAATTGGGGATAGGCGCGCGACTAAACGAGCAGCATGGTCGGCGCCGTTTTTTTATGTGGCGGAGATGTGGGGGGAGCGGCTATGTCGAAACGTTTGGCGGCCCCGATCCGTAGCCGTGACGATTTCTTAATCGGGAAGCGGCTCTAATCTTTTGCCTGCGTCAATCCATAAGTAAGTTTGTAGCAGCATGCATGGAAGGTATAGTTTGTTTCAATAAATTTTAATGTTTGAGTACCAAACAAAATTCAAAACCCCGATGATAAGCTGGAGGCAAAAAGAAGTAGCGGCGACGTATAAGGCGACTCGCCCGACGCTTTTGAATTGCTGGTTTTGATTAAACATGGAAACGATCCAGACAATCAACCCGACGGGGCAAAAAATAAAGCTGAACAAATAAATAATTCCCTTTTCCAGTTTGCTCATTTGGTTTCCTCCACCTGACAGTCGAATGATTTTGGGGAGGCTGCTTCTGTGTGGAAGCAGCTTTCCGCACATGGAAAACGTGGAAGGCGCAGTTGTCCCTGCTGGAGCTAGCTTTTGCTTCGCTCGTTCTTCAGTAGCAGCATCCCTATGACGTTTCCAATCAACTCGAACAAAGCAAAAAGCAATTCCATCCGGTTTTCCCCTCCAAAAAATCCTTTTTTTGTATATACGACTGTATTCATGTCTTGGTTTCGGATAGGAGCGAAAGGAAAGTGTGGCTTCCGCTAGCGCATCGCTCCCATGACTTCGTCAAACGCTTTTGACCTCTACGTTTACAAACATGGGCATGACGTAATAATCAGACATGACAAAATATCCTTTCGTATGTGAGTCGGAATGACTGACATCAACGCTAAAGGATGACGCTGGCGGGAAGGCAAGGGGGAAGACTTTACTTTTTGGACGTTTTACGAGATTGTTTAGGTGAAAGAAAAAGAGCAGATAGTGAAAGCATGGAGGGGTTAGCGTGAACTTTGATCCGAAAGATTATGAAAAGCACTACTCGGAACAATCCTTTTGGGAAAAACTCTCAAAGCATGCTGCCAAAGCAGGAAAAAAAGTCGTATATACCGCCCTTCTCGGTTACTACGCTCTGGAAAATCCAAAAGTATCTGCATGGGCTAAAGCTCGCATCTACGGAGCGCTCGGCTACCTCGCTTTTCCTGTAGACCTGGTGCCAGACATTATTCCTGCTGCTGGATACACGGATGACTTCGCTGTACTGATGTTTGCCATTGGACAAGTGGCGTTAAATATCGACAAGACAGTTAGGCTCAAAGCCGTTCAAAAGCTGGAGGATTGGTTTGGCAACGTATCGGAGAATGATAAGGATATTATTGATGTGGAGGCAAAAATGTCTGAGGTAGAAAAGGCTACAAAAGAGGGGCAATTGATAGAAGAAGTGGAGAAGTAACCGTGGTTTGTTGCAAGCTATTTGCAAAGAAACATTATGGCTATATTAACTATTTTCAATACTCTGTCACAAACGAAATTTCTAATCTTATTAATTACCTACCTACGAGAAATTGTTCCCGCCAATATAAAGAGCCCCTCCCAAACGGGAAGGGCTAAGTTGTTTTATGGGTAAAACCTGTGCCTTTTTGTGTAAATTATCACCGAAGTGTCCCTATTTTGAGGAATCAAGGGTGAAAAACCAGCGTAATTAACGGGCTATTTTGTATGAACAAATCTTACAGATCGTAGTACAACTCAAACTCTTTCGGATTCACCGTGCGCTCTACTTGTTGAATATCCGCGCGCTTCAGGGCGATCCAGCTTTCGATGACTTCCTTGTTGAAGACGTCGCCTTCGAGCAGGAAAGCGTGGTCTTGTTCGAGGGCAGTCAAGGCTTCCTCCAGGGAGCCAGGAGCGCGCTTGATTTCATGCTTTTCTGCGTCGGACAGGTCGTAGATGTTGCGATCCAGCGGGCCGTAGCCGAGTTCGCGCGGGTCGAGCTTGCGCTTGATGCCGTCCAGGCCAGCCATCAGCATGGCAGCGAAGGCCAGGTATGGGTTGGCGGTGGAGTCTGGCGTGCGGAATTCGATCCGGGACGCTTTTGGCGTTACCGCGGCGACTGGAATCCGTACGGCGGCAGAGCGGTTTCCTTTGGAGAAGACCAGGTTAACAGGCGCTTCGTAGCCAGGAACCAGACGCTTGAACGAGTTGGTGCTCGGGTTGGTCAGCGCGATCAAGGCTGGGGCGTGGTGCAAAATGCCGCCGATGTAGTAGAGCGCTGTCTCGCTCAGGTTGGCGTAGCCGCCTTGCTCGTAGAACAGCGGAGTGTCGCCGTTGAACAAGCTTTGGTGGACGTGCATGCCGGAACCGTTGTCGCCGACGATTGGCTTGGGCATGAAGGTCGCTGTTTTGCCGTGCTTCGCTGCTACGTTGCGCACGATGTATTTGAACAAGAGCAGGTTGTCAGCCGTGCGAGTCAACGTGTCGAAGCGGAAGTTGATCTCGCCTTGGCCGGCGGTCGCCACTTCGTGGTGATGACGCTCTACATGCAGGCCGGCTTTGGTCATCAGAGTGCACATTTCGTTGCGGATGTCCATTTGCGAGTCAGTTGGCTGTACCGGGAAGTAGCCGCCTTTGTTGCGCACTTTGTAGCCCAGGTTTTGCCCTTCTTTTCCGGTGTTCCAGAACGCTTCCTCCGAGTCGATGTGGAAGAACGAACCGGATGGGCCGGAGTCGTAGCGCACGCTGTCGAACAGGAAAAATTCCGATTCCGGGCCGAAGTAGGCGGCCGTAGCCAGTCCGGTTTGTTGCAGATACGCCTCTGCTTTGAGGGCAATGCCGCGTGGATCGCGGGTGTATGTGGTGTTGTCCGGATTGACAATGTTACAGATGATGTTCATCGTTTTCGCTTCGACAAACGGATCGATGAAAGCGGAGGAAGGATCAGGCATCGCGACCATGTCGCTCTCTTCGATGGATTTGTAGCCGATGAGGCTGGAGCCGTCGAAGGCGACGCCGTTACGGAAAGTGCCTTCGTCTACTGCGTAAGCAGGAACCGTAACATGGTGCTGGCGGCCAAGCAAATCGACAATGCGGAAGTCCACATATTCCACTTTTTCTGCATCAATGGTGGACAAGACAGTTTTCATATCCAAAACAACCCACTCCATTCGCGAAATATTTTCGTATTTGAATATTTATTGTTCGTGTTTTCGTGAATTTCTATATTTCGAATTATAGCTATAACAGACAATGTTCGTCAAGAGGTTTTCTTACCCCAAATGTTAGTTTTTCTAACATGATATTGCGGGGTTTAGAATTTGGTTCCGTTTTTGTAGAATATAGACGAACTATTATGAATAAACGCGGAGGCGATCATGATGAAGGTACTGGTACTGGGGGCAGGAGGAATCGGAGGTTATTTTGGCGGCCGACTGGCAGAGTCGGGTGTGGATGTAACGTTTCTGGTGCGTGAACGTAGATACAAGCAACTGCAGGAGCGAGGCTTGCGGGTGCAGAGCATCCATGGCGACCTGCACCTGGAGCGTCCGCAGATGATTCAGGCGGGCGAGGCGGCAGGGCCGTTCGACGTCGTCCTTTTGTCCAACAAAGCGTACACGCTCGCAGAGAGCATGGATGCGATTGCCCCTTATGTCGGAGACGACACGATCGTGATTCCGCTGTTGAACGGGATGGCTCACATGGAGCCGCTACGGGATCGCTTTGGACGCGAACGGGTGCTTGGCGGCCTTTGTTTCATTGAAACGACGTTAAACGCAGAAGGCGACGTCGTGCAGACAAGTCCGATTCACGATGCGGTGTTCGGCGAGTGGGAAGGCGGAAAAAGCGAGCGCGTAGAGCGGCTGGAGCAAGCTTTTTCCAAAATCAATGGAACGATGCGGGCGAGCAACAACATCCAGCGCGAGGCTTGGCACAAATATTTGTTCATCGCGACGTTCTCCGGAATTACGACGCTCATGAACTCGGCTGTCGGTCCGATTCGCGAGTCCGCCTATGGCGTGGAGCTGACCAGACAGTTGGCGGAGGAGATCGTGTCCGTCATGCAGGCACTGGAAGCGCCGATCAAGCCGGATATCGTGGAAAAGCAAATGGAAACGTTCCAAAACCAGCGCCCGCAAGCGAAATCGTCCATGCTGCGCGACATGGAAAAAGGACTCCCGGTCGAAGCCGACCACCTGCAAGGCTACCTGTTAAAGCACGCCGAACAAAAAGGCTTGTCCACGCCGCTCCTGAAAGTTGTCTACAATAATCTGAAGGTTTACGAACAGAAGCGGGCAGCAGGCAAATAAGGTATAATAGTGGGCGAACGTCATTAGAAATTTAGGAGGGGTACAGATGGAAGTCATCAAGATTTCCCCCCGCGGATATTGCTACGGTGTTGTCGATGCCATGGTTTTGGCGCTGCGTACAGCGCAAAACTTTGACCTTCCCCGCCCGATTCACATTTTGGGCATGATCGTACACAATGCCCACGTCGTCGAGGCGTTTGAAAAACAAGGCATTAAAACATTGGATGGAGAAGATCGGCTGGCGCTTTTGGACCAGGTGAACGAAGGAACCGTCATCTTCACCGCCCATGGCGTCTCTCCGGAGGTGCGGAAAAAAGCGCGGGACAAAGGCTTGACCGTTGTCGATGCGACCTGCCCGGACGTGACGAAGACGCACGACCTGATCCGCGAAAAAATTGCGGATGGCTACCATGTGATCTACATCGGGAAAAAAGGGCATCCGGAGCCGGAGGGGGCAGTCGGCATCGCGCCGGACCGCGTGCATCTCGTGCAAAAGCTGGAAGAGCTGGACGCGCTCGACGTCCCGACCGACAAGCTGATTGTCACTAACCAGACTACGATGAGCCAGTGGGATGTCAAACATTTAATGGATGCCATCCTGCACCGTTTCCCTGGGGTAGAGGTGCACAACGAAATTTGCCTGGCTACCCAAGTGCGCCAGGAAGCAGTCGCGACGCAGGCGGGCGAGGCAGACCTGTGTATTGTCGTGGGCGATCCGCGCAGCAACAACTCCAACCGTCTGGCGCAGGTGTCGGAAGAGATCGCGAATGTGCCGTCCTATCGGATTGCGGATTTGTCCGAGCTCGACATCGAGTGGCTGCGCGGAAAGAAAAACGTCGCGGTGACGTCGGGCGCTTCCACGCCAACTCCTTTGACCAAAGAAGTGATTACCTTCCTGGAGCAATTCGATGAGTTCAACCCGGCTACATGGGAGAAGAAACGAACCGTCGACATGGAGAAAATATTGCCGAGGGTGAAATAGGAGAACGATATGCCAGGATCACATTCCGGTATGGGACTTTCGGGCGCTGGCGGAAGATACTTCAGTCTTTGCGCCCTTTATCTTTTTGTTTACTACGGGTTTGGTGCGTTTTCTCCGCTGATTACGCAGTACTACAACTCGATTTCGCTCACGGGCACCCAGATCGGCTTGATTAGCGCAGTCGCTCCCATCGTTTCGATTGTCGCCCAGCCGATGTGGGGGCTGTTTTGTGACCGCTTTCAAATTCGCAAAACTGTCTTGATTCTGACGCTTGTAGCTTCGGGACTGGCCGGACTTTTCTTCGTCGGCGTGTCCAGCTTCGCCTTTGTTTTCCTGCTCTATTTGATCCTCTCATTTTTTCAGAGCGCCGTCATTCCGATTTCGGACAGTCTGGCTTTGGGCTACGCGAAAAAAAACGGCCTGCAATTCGGCGACATCCGGCTGTGGGGAGCGGTTGGCTTTGCGCTCGCCGCCTTTGTGACAGGGCTTCTCGTCGAACAGTGGGGGCCATCCGTGCTGTTTTACTCCTACTGTCTCGCGCTGTTGATCGCCATGCTGTTTTTGCTGCGGGTGCCGGACGAGTCCGAGGAGACGTCGCGCTTTCGCGTCGGCATGCTGGCTGGCATGCGGGATTTGCTGCGGCTTCCGCGCTACCTGCTGTTTTTGCTGGCGTCCTTTTGCGTGCTTGGCGCGGTGAACGCGAACAACATCTGGTTTTCCTTGTTTTATCAGGAGATTGGCGGCACGGTGGCGGGAGTGGGGCTGGCTTTTCTGCTGTTTGCAGGCAGTGAAGCGCCGTTTATGAAGCTGGCAGGCGTTTTCGTGCGGAGGTGGGGCCTGGAGCTGACGCTGCTGCTCGCTGCTGTGTGCGGGGCGGCGCGCTGGCTCTGGTACAGCTCGGCACCCAGCACGACGTTCGTTATCGCCATGTTTTTCATTCAAGGCATCTCGGTAGGTTTTTACTTGGCGACGGCTGCCCAGTTTGTGCGCGAAAATACGCCCCCCTCCCTGCAGGTGACGGCGCTGGCCATCTTCTTTTCGGTAGGAGGCGGGCTGGGGACGATGCTGTGCAATCTCGTGGCTGGCTGGATCAAAGATTCGTATTCTACGCTAGGCATCTATTTGTTTTTTGGCATCATCACGGTAATCGGGATCATTCCGCTTGTTTTGATTACGTATGGGCCGTGGAAGCAAGCGGCTCCCGACGACAAAGTCGAGGCTACTCAATGACAAGCATGCCTTGGTAGCCGCTCTCCGGGTAGCCGGGGGCGTCCGAGACAAAGAAAAACCGCCCTTTTTTATCGGCAGAAAACTGCAGCATCGTAGACTGCGTCGGCTTCAGCTCTGTCGAGGACAGGTTCAGATCGCGAATGGAGAGATTGTGCGGGCGCGTATCCGCGTTGACGATCATTAACGAGACGCGCTCGCCTGCCCGCGCCGTTAGCTGGTTGGGCAAAAAGCCGGCGCTGGAGATCGTGACGGTGTGCGACCGCGTAGTGGCGGCGTAGGAAGTATGCAAGCGCTGGTGATGCGTCCAAAGCAGCGTTAATGTTACGGCCAGTGCGATGAGGGGATAGCGAAGCTGCCGGAACCATTGACGAGACATTTGCAAATCAGCTCCTTTGCGGCAATAACATGATGAAGTTACTATTATCCTGTCCCCACTCTGTGAACAGTAAACACATTTTTCCTCATCGACAGACGATGGGCATTCCCGAACTCTTGCTGGAAGATTTTCTCCTGGCGGGAGTTTTTTCATGTTGGCATGCGTGCAACAAAAGGCGTGGCGGGGGAGAAATTTTCCAAGCGGCAAATACGCGCTCACTTTGCCAATTCTCCGTATTGAAATATCCGTACTTTTGTAGTAGGATTACTTTGCTTTTATAGTGCGCAACACGATTCCCGCACGTGCAAAGGAGTAGAGAACGATGAAATACGGCTTTTGGCTCCCGATCTTTGGCGGTTGGCTTCGCAATGTGGAAGATGAACAAATGCCGCCTACCTTTGATTACGCAAAACAAGTCATCCAGTCAGCGGAGAAGTGGGGATTCGATACGACGCTCATCGCCGAGCTGTACTTGAACGACATCAAAGGTCCGGAACAAGACTCGCTCGAAGCGTGGTCGACAGCAGCGGCACTGGCAGCCGTGACGGAAAAAATCGAGATCATGACCGCTGTGCGCCCTGGTTTTCACAACCCGGCCGTTACGGCAAAAATGGCGGCAAACATCGACCACATCAGCAACGGACGCTTTACCTTGAACGTCGTCTCGGCCTGGTGGGAGGAAGAAGCCCGGCAATACGGCGGCATTTTTACCGAGCACGACGAGCGCTACGAGAGAACGCTGGAATTTTTGGACGTTTTAAAAGGGTTGTGGACGCAGGAAACGTTCAGCTATGACGGAAAATTTTATCAAATTCGCGAAGCCAAACTTGCGCCAAAACCAGTGCAAAAGCCGAATCCGGTATTGTACGCGGGCGGGGAAAGCGAGCGTGGCAAGCAGGTGATTTCCGCAGCGTGCGATGCTTATGTCATGCACGGCGGCACCGTAGAGGAAATCGAGCGAAAAATCAACGACATGAAACAGCGTCGCCAGGCGACGGGACAAGCGCCGTTTGCAGCGTTTGGCATGGCGGCCTACGTCATTTGCCGCGCGACGGACGAAGAGGCGCAGGAGGAGCTGGCGCGCATCACCGACGTGAAAGAATCGAGCGGCTATGCAGGCTATCAGGACTTTATCAATAAATCCCAGTTGGAAACACAGATTCAATTGCGGGACTATTCCGTCTCCAACCGCGGCTTGCGCCCGAATCTGGTCGGCACGCCGGAGCATATCGCCAAGACGATTCTCGCCTACGAACAAGCGGGCATTGATCTTCTGCTGCTGCAATTTTCGCCGCAACTGGAGGAAATGGAGCGGTTTGCCAAAGAAGTCATGCCGCTGGTAGAGAGCTTGCGCGAAGCGAGCCACAGCCTTTCGTAAGCCATCCGTTCCGGTCACAGCGATGAGCGGGCAGTCTGACAGAAAAGAGGAGATTTTTCGATGAAAAAGATTTACGTCATCCATGAAAACAGCGAGTGGACCGTGCATTTGACCAAACGTTTGCAAGAGCTGGGACTGCCGTATGAGGAATGGCATCTGGACGAGGGCGCTGTCGATTTGACGGCAGAGCCGCCGAATGGCGTTTTTTACAGCCGCATGAGCGCTTCCTCCCACACCCGCGATCATCGCTATGCGCCGGAGCTGACGGCAGCGGTTCTGAACTGGCTGGAAAGCCACGGGCGCAAGGTGTTCAACGGCACGAGCGCGCTTCGGCTGGAAGTGAGCAAGGTGGCGCAATACCTCGCGCTTGGCGAGTTCGGAATTCGCACGCCGAAGACGATCGCCACCGTCGGGCGCAAGCAACTGATAAATGCGGCACAGTCGTTTGCAAGCCAGCCGTTCATCACCAAGCATAACCGAGCAGGAAAAGGCTTGGGCGTACAGTTGTTCCATTCGCAGGAAGCGTTGGCGGCTTATGTGAACGGCCCGGATTTTGACGAGCCGGTAGACGGCATTACGCTGATCCAGGAGTACATCCAGGCGCCGGAGCCGTACATTACCCGCTGTGAGTTCGTGGGCGGCCGCTTCATTTATGCGGTGAAGGTCGATACGTCGGAAGGCTTCGAACTGTGCCCGGCAGATGCGTGCCAGATCGGCGACCTGTTCTGCCCGGTGGGCGAGGAAGTGCCTGCGAAGCCGAAGTTCCAGGTGATCGAAGGCTTTGCGGATCCGATTATTCAGCAGTACGAGCGCTTTTTGACGGCGAACAAAATCCAGGTCGCAGGCATCGAGTTCATCCGCAACCGCGACGGGGAAATTTTCACCTATGACATCAACACGAATACGAACTACAACTCGGACGCCGAAGCGGCTTCGGGAATTTACGGCATGCTGGAAGTAGCCAAATTCCTCGGACGCGAGCTGGCGGCGATCGAATAGCAGCATACAGGCAGACAGACGGCAAAAGCTCTCTTGCAAAAGAGGGCTTTTTTGTTTTGCGCACGGGCACAGCAGCACAGCTTCCGGCGTTATCGGTCCAGTGCGCCTGGGCGGCGGCGGGCGCTCAAGCATGCGTGCCATACTTCTTCATACACATTACTTTGTCATGCGTAGTAATATGTGTTATGCTGTACATGCGAGGTGAACCGGATGGGCGACAAAAGCATCAGCAGCGACATTATTCGCGGGCATATTGATGCGATCATTTTGCGGGTGCTGTGCGAAAAAGACAGCTACGGCTACGAGATCATCAAAACGATTTTCAAAAACAGCGGTGAACAATACGAGCTGAAAGAGCCTTCCTTGTACACGAGCCTGAAAAGGTTGGAGGCGCAAAAGCTGATCGTGTCGTACTGGGGCGATGAGAGCCAGGGCGGAAGGCGCAAATATTATCAGGTGACCGAGGCAGGAAGAGCGGCGTTTGCCAGTGCGCTCGCGTCCTGGAAGGTTGCCAGGCAATTAATCGATCAGCTTATCGAAAGGCGGGAGGAAGCGTAATGCATAGTCTGCAAATCCATGTGGAAAAGCTGTTCGCCAAGTACAAAAGCAGCAGGCAAATCGAAGAGCTGAAGTGGGAAGTGCTGAGCAATCTGGAGGCGCGAGTGGCGGATCTGGTCGCAGACGGGATGCCGCTGGAACAGGCGGTGAAAAAGGCGACAGACCAGCTTCCCTCGGTCGATTCGCTCGTCGGGGAAAGCCGGTCGGTCTACGTCCTTGCTTTTTGGCAAGAGCTGCTGCAGCGGGCCCTGCTCTACACTTTGGTAGCCTGGATTGCGACGATGCCGCTGCGCATTTGGGGGATGGGCATTTCGGTAAACCACGGCTTGTTGGTACTGTGTTTGCTCGAAGGAATCGTCTACGCCGTCTTGCTCCGGAGCAAGCGCCTGTCCGCTGCCGCAAAAAAGAGCGAGCTGAATTTGCGCACGGCGTTTCGGTTGCGCAAAATCGGGTGGTCGCTGTGGGCGCTGTATATGGCGGTTTCTTTCGCGTACACGACAGCGATTCACTTTGCCAGCCATATATGGTTCGCCAGAGCGGTCAGCCTGTCAGGGCCTTACCAGTTTGCCACGGTAGCGGTAGAGTACGTGCTGCCCGCCGTGTCGATCATCGTGCCGCTTTTGCTGCACGCGCTGCCAGAAGCGATCATGAAATGCGAAGCGAGAGAGGAGGAGTGACGTGAAAAATAAGCTGATTTTGTTGCTCGCCTTGCTCGGGATTGGCCTGTTTGCTGTCATTCAAGGCTGGATTCTCCCGAAAAAGGAGCTTGCTGCCGAGCAGTACCTCGCTGACCAGCAAAGCCCGCTGACGCACGATCTGCAAACGATTTTGCCGTACAAAAACAAGTACATGGGCGATGTTTCCAACCTGAATCTGTTCAACCATCTGCCGTTGAAAGACTTGAAACGGTCGTATCAGTTGCGCTCCGACGAATTTGCCATAGAAGTTCATTACGAAGCCGACGAGCTGCGCGAGGATGAAAAAGCGATCCGGCAGATGCTGCTCTACAATTCGGTCGCCGCCTTCGCCTTGATCGACAATTTGCAGACGATTGACTACCGGTTTTTGGACCGGACGCTGACTGTCTCCCGCTCCCGGATTCAGCAACTGTTCGGGGACGATCTGGCAGCGCTTTTGACGACGGAAAAATGGCGCGCAAACGTGCAGCAGAAATGGCAGGATGCCCGGTTTTTGCAAGAAGGCGTGAAGGCGCTGGAGGAAAAGCAGTAGGAGGCCAAAGCCAAAAGGCGCATCTTCTCTGGTCGACCGCCTCTTCGCCCAATACCAGCGGGAGATGAAACACGGTCGGCGACGAGGGGACATGGCCGTGAAGTAGAAAAGCCTTTTCCCGTCTACGCTCTGCGCAAAGCAGTTGCGATGAAGGGAAAAGGCTTTTTTGTACGCTTTTTTCAGCCAGAAAAAGCAGGCGAATAACGCACCGTGCCATGAACCCCGTCCAGGCTGCCGGGCGCAAGCTCCAGCGCCATAAACAGCTCGTCGGGAATCTCGAACGTAGCGCGGATGCCCCAATGAGAGGCGGGGCGGAAGCCGAATTTGGGATAGTAGCGCTCATGTCCGAGCACGACAAGCGCTTTGTAGCCGAGCGCTCGGGCGGCATTGATCGAATGGTTGATGAGTGCCGCCCCGATGCCTTTTCCCTGATGAGAGGGGAGTACGGAGACGGGGGCGAGAGCAAGCGCCTCGTCAAAGGAGCCGCCATCGTGCTCGATCTTGATTTTGCTCAGCAGCAGATGGCCGACGATGCGGCCGTTCTCTTCGAAAACGAGCGAGAGCGCAGGCACGAACTCGGCTGATTCCCGCAGGCGCTTGACGAGCAAATGCTCCGTTTGATCGCAGAAAGGCTGGCCAGCAAACGCTGCTTGCACCACCTGCTCGGTCGTATGGTAGTCTTGCGGTTCTTCTGTGCGAATGGTCATGAACAATCCTCCGCTGTATTCAGGTTTTCGTCCATTATATACCAGAGAGGGTTACAATCGCCTTCGCTCAAAAAAACAAACTCAACATGTAGTAGAGCGCCGCTGAAATCAGTGCGGAGATTGGCAGTGTAATAAACCAGGTGATGATGATCCGTTTGGCGACGCCCCAATTGACGCCCTTCAGCCGTTTCGCTGCGCCGACCCCCATAATCCCCGAGGAAATCACGTGTGTCGAGCTGACCGGAAGCCCCAACTGCGTAAATGTAAAAATGATCGTGGAGGAGCTTAAATCAGCGGTAGCGCCGTTGATCGGCTCGATTTTCGTAATTTTGCCGCCGACCGTCTTGATGATCTTCCAGCCGCCGACAGACGTTCCCAGCCCCATGGAAATCGCGCAAATAAGCTGGACCCAAAACGGAATCGACGCGGTATCCGCATGCAAATCGGCAGCCACCAGGGCGAAGACGATGATCCCCATTGCTTTTTGCGCGTCGTTGGTGCCGTGGGTAAAAGATTGCAGGGCGGCGGTGAGAATCTGGAAGTAGCGAAAGCCCCGGTTTACTTTGGCGGGCGGTATCTGGATGCTGCGGAACAGGGCGTAGACCAGCTTCATGAGCAGAAAAGCAGCCACAAGCGCGATGATCGGCGACAAAATCAGCGCCTCGAAAATTTCCAAAAAGCCGTTCCAGTTGATTTGCGAAACGCCAGCCGAGGCGAAAACGGCACCTACGACGGAACCGATGAGCGCATGGGACGAACTGCTCGGAATGCCGTACCACCAGGTGACCAGATTCCAGAAAATCGCCGCGACCAAGGCAGCCAGCACGATCAGCACGCCGTATTCCAGCTTGGCGGGATCGGCAATCTTTCCCCCGATTGTTTTGGCGACTCCTGTAAAAGCAAGCGCGCCGACGAAGTTCATGATCGCGGCCAGGGCGATGGCGGTTTTCGGCGGCAAAGCTTTGGTCGAGACTGTGGTGGCGATGGCATTGGCTGTATCGTGAAAGCCGTTGATGAAGTCAAAGGAAACGGCCAGAACAATGACAGCGATCACAAGAGGCAGGCTAGTGTGCATGGAAGGGAGCCTCCTTCGTTTATGTATTGCTCATAATCACCGTCTCCATCGCATCGGCGACGTCCTCGCAATGATCCATGACATCCTCAAGCACATCGTAAATTTCCTTGAACTGCATGATGTGAATCGGATCGCTCGTCGACTTGAAAAGCCGCCGGATGCTTTCCCGCACCAGCTCATCGCCGGCGCTTTCCAGATCGTTGATGCGAATGATGTACTCCTTCATGCCGGGCAGCTTTTGTTTTTGCAACAGTTCAATCGCGAACAAAATTTGCTGGGTCGCATCCTCAATCAGTTGGCCGAATTTGACCATCGTCTCATCCGGCTCCATGATGTCGTACATGTACAGGCGAGCGGCACACCCCTCCAGGCCGTCCAGCACATCATCCAGCTTGACGGCCAGATTCAGCACGTCCTCGCGTTCAATCGCGGAAATAAACGTTTTGTTGATCCGGACGATGATCTCGTGAATCAGTTTGTCGCCTTTTGACTCATACTCTTTCATTTCCTCGGAAAAGCGTTTTAGCGTATCCAGCGACTTGATTTTATACTTATTGAAATAAATGGCCGAGTCGTACACGTTTTTGGCGATGGCGTATAACTCATCCAGCAGGGCGTCCGATTTGGTAAAAAGCATAAAAAGACCTCCACATAGGAATCCGACTAGGGATATTTTAAGTGGAGGCGTGAGCATTTATGCACTTTTCGCAGAGCTAGGCAAAATATAGCTGGCTTGCCATGTAGGCGGCGACTCCCCACATGATGAGCGCAGAGACGATGTTGAGGCTGCGCAGCAAGGACCCTGACCGATCCAGCTTGCCCATGATTCTGCCTGCCACGGACAAGCCGAAAAACCAGAGGCAGGAGACGAGGATGCAGGCGATGGTGAAGCCCCATTTTTCTGCTCCCGCATAGCTGAGCGAGCTGGTCCCGATGACCCCGATTGTGTCGAGGATCGCGTGCGGATTGAGCAAAGAGACGGAAGCGGCGAACATCATCTGCTTTTTGGCGGAAAAGCTTGCTTTTTCCCCGTTATCCAGGCTTGGTCGGCTGCGCCAGGTCAGGTAGCCCATGTACAGCAAAAAACAAACCCCGATGACGTACAAGACGGTTTTCAGCCAGGCAACAGTCAAGACGACCAGCGAAACGCCGAGGACGGCGAGCAAAATCAGGAGCGCATCACAGGCGGCTGCCGTCAGGACGACGGGAGCAGCTCTCCACAGCGTAGGCTGTGCGGCCCCTTGGTTGAATACAAACACGTTTTGCGCACCCAGCGGCAAAATCAGCCCGAAGGCGAGCACAAACCCGTGCAAAATGGCTTCCAGCACAATTCCTTCCTCCTTTTACGATAGAAGCAAACAAAATAATGGCGCTATGGACATTATTCATGAGGAAGGGCAGAATGTCTCCAGCCAATTGGTTTACTCCTGGACCAACCAATTTGTACAATAGAGCAAAGGAGAGGGGAACGGATGCTGACGATTGACTGGAAGCCGGACAAATCCGGTGACATGCCTGTTTACGCGCAAATTGTCGCGTACATCAAAGGAAAAATTGCCGGAGGGGAGTGGCCGGTCAACAGCAAGCTGCCTACACAGCGCGCATTGGCTGCTGCCTTCGAGGTGAACCGCAGCACGGTTGTGACTGCATTGGAGGAGCTGAAAGCGGAAGGGCTGATCGAATCGACGGTCGGGAGCGGTTCGGTCATCTGCAACAACACATGGTCGCTGTTGACGACCACACCGCCGCCGGATTGGCTGGGCTATGTGCGGGCGGGCACGCACCTGCCCAATTCGCCGACGATCCAGGACATTAACCGTTATGAGCCAAACCCGCGCTTCATCCGCCTGGGTACAGGAGAGCTTTCGCCCGCGCTGATCCCGACGGCGGAGATGGAGGAAGTGCTTGGCGACCTGCGGGGAAAAATGATTCAGCTCGGCTACTCCGAGCCGAAGGGGCTTTTGCCGCTGCGCGAGGCGATCAGCGCTCACCTGCGCACGCGAGGGGTCGAAGCTTCCCCGGCGTCCATTTTGGTTGTATCCGGTGCGTTGCAGGCTTTGCAGTTGATCTCGCTCGGGATTTTGCACCGTGGCTCGACGATTTTGCTGGAGCAGCCCTCGTACTTGTTTTCGCTGCCGTTATTCCAGTCGTCAGGGATGAGGCTGGCTGGCGTAGCAATGGATGGGGAAGGGATAGCGCCTGCCTCTGTCGTCCGGCAGAAGCAGCTTCATAACGGAGCGCTGCTCTATACGATCCCGGCTTTTCACAATCCGACCGGGATTTTGATGAGCGAACAGCGCAGGCGGCAGCTCATGGCCGTATGCGAACAGGAGCGGCTGCCTGTCCTGGAGGACGATGTGTACGGCGAGCTGTGGCTGGACGAGCCGGGGCCAGCGCCGCTCAAGGCGAGCGATCAGAGCGGGTTGGTGCTCTACCTTGGCAGCTTGTCGAAAACGCTTAGCCCGGGCCTGCGAATCGGCTGGATCGTAGGGCCGCAGCCTGTGATTGAACGGCTGGCCGATGTGAAAATGCAGATTGACTACGGGTCCAGCGCCCTCTCGCAATGGGCGGCGACAGAATGGCTGACGAGCGGGCGCTATCAACGTCACCTCGAACGAATCCGCACGGCGCTCAAGGAGAGAAGAGGGCGGATGGGCGAGCTTCTCGAACGTTGGTTTTCCGACTTGGCCGACTGGCAGATGCCGCAGGGCGGCTTTTACATCTGGCTGCGTCTGCGCCAGCCCGTGTCGATGCGCAAGCTGTTTACGCAGGCGCTGGCAGAAGGCGTCCTGCTCAATCCCGGTTTCGTGTACGACCAGACGGACAGCCAACATCTGCGCTTGTCGTATGCGTATGCGGCAGACGACGAGTTGGAGCGGGCGCTGTTCACTGTCGCCCAGCTTTTGCGGGCCAATGGCTGAAAACAGGTGGAGGCTGCTTGCTGAAAGCGCAAAGCCGAAAGTCGCTCAAGGATTCCAGCGTGCTTTTGCCGTCCTCCCTTTCAACACGGCGGACAGCAAATACAGCAAGGAGGCAATGAGAAAGAAGGAAAATTTGTCTGCATTCATGGACAAGTACAGGCTGAGCGGAAAGGAGACGATAAAAGAAAGCAAAATAACGGGCGGCTTTACAAAGGAAGCAAGCAAGCCGAGCAACGCCGGGAGCACGAGGCAAAGAGACGTCAGCGCAGAGACGGAGGACTTTTCGGACAGCAAAACGTACCACAGAACCAGGGAACCTGCAGAAGCGAGCAAGCCACAAAGCAGAGAGAGCCAAAACAGAAAACCGTCTTTCATCTGGATCACCCCTTCTCCAACAAATTATACAATCTGGAAAAAGGAGTAAAAAGACCTTCAGAAGAAAACGCCGCAAGCACAACAAGCAGCCCCGGCCCGAACGAATGTCGGACCAAGGCTGCGTCAGCCATGCTGGAAGAAAAAACAGCAAAATTAATGATACGGAAACTGACTGGAGTAGCCGGAGAACTGCTGGTAAGCTTGCTGCAGCTTTTGCTGTTCCTCCGCTTCGAGCTTGTACCAGCCTTTTTGGAACATGAGGTTGAACGTATCGCGCGCCGACTGGTGCGTCTCGTTCAACAGTTGCAGCATGTCGCTGTACAGTTGCTGGTGGCTCATCTCGCGCACCGCGACGTTCAGGCTGTCGGTGACATATTTGCAGGTCGCCAGACAATCGTTGAGAAAATCGCGGTCATTCATTTGCGGCCCTTTGATTTGCGGCAACTGTCCGGATTGCGGGTTTGCGATCTGGTTTTGGTTTGGCATCCTTGTTCTCCTCCCTTACTGCATCTGTTGTTGCTGTTGTTGGGATTGGGTCTGCGGCAAGGTCGCCATGACGGCTGTGTTGTTGTTTTGCAGGTGGGAGAGCAGCTTTTCGTAGTGCTGCTGGTGCATGCGGCCCGTTTTCTCCAGACATTGCTTCACGTCCGGGTCTGTGGCTTGCTGGGCAAAGAAATGCAGCTTTTTAAAGGCGAGCAGCTCCCAGGACAACGCATCTTTCAGGTAGCTCAAGTCTTTGGTCGTGATGACTTTGGGCGGCTCGGGAATCGGCGCTTGTTGAAAAGGCGTGGAAGACATGATGGATGGCATCTGATTGCTCCTTTCATGTGTGATACACGTATAGGATGGGCAACAAGACAGCAAGTAACCCTGCCTCTTTCCGCCAAAAAAAGAACCGATCCGAGAAAGGACCGGTTCCGCTATTTTGCAGAGGCGAGCTCCAGCGAGGCGACCTGAATGTCGATGCTGGCCGGGGCGATGTTGAGGCAAAAGCTGGCTTCCTTGTGCAAATCTTCCTGAATGTCCCGGATCAATCGGGTCATATCCGCCAAAAAAGGCAGCTTGAGGGCCAGCGTGATCTGCAGGCGAGGCAAATCGTCGAAGGAAAAGGCAACTTTGACGACCTGGCTGACTTCTTCGTAACGGCTGCAAGCAGCCAGCGTAATTTTGCGCAGCACTTGGGGATGAATCAGGATGCGGCCGCCGGAAAAAGGCGGGTGAACCACGGTCGATTCGCCGATGACTTCCTTTTTCGAGCTGAAAATGCGGGTGGCAGAAGCAATCAGCCGCTGCAAATAGTCTTTTTCAACCTCGACCCGCGGGATCGGGATGACGTGCCTGCCCATCGTCTCCCGCACGTAGCGCGCCGCCTCGATTTCCTGCGGCGGCTTGATGGACTCGATGGGAATGTATTCAATAGAAGCAGGAAGGTGCAGCGCCTCGACAATCCGTGTAATCATGCGCTGCGACGTGCCGAGAATCAGCAAGCGTCCCGGCTGAATCTGCTCCAGGCTGCGCCGCACTTCCTCTGCGTGCTCGTCGTAGTGAAAAATCGCCCGCTTGACCGCCTGGATTTTTGTCTTTTCGTACTTGGCGGAGGTACCAGCCACCTTGCGACCCTGGTAGATCAGGATGCCGTCGTCAATAATGGCGTCGATATTCATGCGGTGGGCGAGTTCTAGTGCACTGGAGCTTTTTCCTGTACCACTGGTGCCGTACAAGGCGTAGATTTCCATCGGATACCTCCCTCGTTAAGCTTCTCGCAAAAAATAGGGCAACGGTGCGCCTGCTTGCGTGCGCGCCCGGACATGCTTTGTTTCAACATGGTAACGCACAGGCGGCTCACGAAGCAACCATCTTTGCGAAAAGCTCTTACCGATACTTACCGATACTGCGCGCCCATTTCCCTGGCGCGCTCTGTCGCCCGCAGGATGGCTGCTGTTACCGCCTCCTGGAACCGATACGACTCCAACACTTCCAGCCCTGCCTGCGTAGTTCCGCCAGGGCTGGTGACTTGCCTGCGCAGCAGGGCAGGCTCTGCGCGCGTCTCCAGCAGCATATGGGCCGCGCCGATCACCGTCTGGAGAGTGAGCTGACGGGCCATTTCCCGATCCAGCCCGGCTGTCGCGCCTGCTCCCATCATCGCTTCGACCAAATAATAAATATAGGCCGGGCCGCTGCCGGACAGCCCTGTGATAATATCGAGCTCTTCTTCTGCGACTTCGTGCACGGTGCCAATCGCTTCAAACAGGCGCGTGGCGAGTGCAAGCTGCTCGGGACGCACAAACGCATTGGCACTCAGTCCTGTCGCAGACAGCCCGACAGCGGATGACGTGTTCGGCATCGTGCGAATGATCGGGCAGTCTACCCCCAGCCATTCGCCGATCAGGCTGGTAGGAACGCCTGCGATGACGGAAATAATCAGTTGGTTCGGAGAGATGGTTCCGCGCAGTTCGAGTAGCGCTTCCCCCGCGTCCTTTGGCTTGATCGCCAAAATCAAAATGTCAGATGCCCGCGCCACCGCCAGTTTATCCGTGGTGGCGTTGACCCCGTATGCGTCCGTCAACTTCTCCAGGCGCTCCGCGTTGTTGCGGTTGGTGACGAAGATGCGGTCTGCTGAGGTCAAGCCTTTTTTCAAAATCCCCGAAAGCATCGCTTCCACGATGGAGCCTGCGCCGAGAAAGCCGATTTGTCCGGTTGTTATACTGGCTGTTTGGTTGCTCATCGCTGTTTCCTCCCTTTGGACTAGCGGATTTGTCCCGTTCCACGTACGACGTACTTGTAGGAAGTGAGTGCGGGCAAGCCCATCGGCCCGCGGGCGTGCAGCTTTTGCGTGCTGATCCCGATCTCGGCGCCAAAGCCGAACTCTCCGCCGTCGGTAAAGCGGGTAGAGGCGTTGTGATAGACAGCAGTTGCGTCGACAGCGGCCAAAAATTGATTCGCTGCGGCGTCGTCTTCCGTCACGATCGCTTCGGAGTGGCCTGAGCTGTGCGCGGTTATATGCTCAATCGCTTCGGCCAGACTGTCGACTGTGCGGACAGCCAGGATGAGAGCGGAGTATTCCGTATCCCAGTCCGCCGCCTGGGCTTCGCGGAGGAGAGAAGCGAGCTCATGGTGCGCCTCTCGCGTTTTGGCGCAGACGCGCAGTTCGACTCCTTGATCGAGCAGCTTTTGCAGCAGCGCCCGCTGGTAGTCGTGCGGCCAGTTGCGGTGGAGGAGCAGCGTTTCGGCTGCGTTGCAGACCGCGGGGCGGCTTGTTTTCGCGTTGACGGCGATTGCTTCTGCCATGTCGTAGCGGGCCGCCTGATCGATATAGATGTGGCAGTTGCCTACTCCCGTTTCCAGCACAGGCACGCTGGACAGTTGCAGCACGCGCTGGATCAGACCTGCTCCGCCGCGCGGGATGATGACGTCGACCAGTCCGTTTGCGGTACATAACAGGTCGACAGAAGCATGCTCGGCAAAAGGCAGGTATTGCACAGCGGCTTCGGGTAGTTCTGTCGCTGCCAGCGCCTCGCGAATCGAGCGGGCCAGCGCGACGTTGCTGTTGACGGCGCTGTGGCTGCCGCGCAGGACGATCGCATTGCCGGTTTTCAGCGCAATCGCCGCCGCATCGACGGTGACATTCGGCCGAGCTTCGTACACCATGCCGATGACGCCAAGCGGGACGCGAATCTGTTCGATGACGAGACCATTCGGCTGCGTCCAGGAATCCATTTTTTGTCCGACAGGATCATCGAGAGCGGCCAAGGAAGCCAGGCTTTCCACGAGATCGTGTACACGCGCAGGTGTCAGGCGCAGGCGGTCGAGGTAAGAGGCGGGCTGTCCGTCAACTTCCGCCTTGGCGATATCCAGCTCGTTTGCCGCCAGGATGGTTTTTTCGTCGGCCAGCAGCTTTTCGCCGATGGCAGCCAATGCCCTGTCTTTTTCTGTACGGGTCAAGAGCGCCATTTGCCGTGAAGCCTGTTTAGCCAGCGAGAGTTGTGCATACACTTTTTCTTTCAAGCTTTCCATTGTCTCCCCATCTCCTTTTCTCTCTTTCGGTTTCAAAACGTTTTCGAGCGTGCCGGGGTCCATTCATCGCGGTGGATTACGGTACCGCTGCGTCGCGTCAAGCCGGAAGGTGAGAGCGAATCCAGGAGCTGGGCAGCGCCGTACCTGCTGACGCCCCGGCCGATCAGAGCGCCTTCGCAATACACCTCGATAACCTCGCCTTCCTCGAACATCCCCGAGACATCGCGTACGCCCGCCAGAAGCAGGCTGCGGCTTTTTTCCAAAATCGCTTCCGCCGCCCCGCTGTCGACCGTGATCGTGCCGCGAACAGGGGAGTGGAGCGCGATCCATTGCTTGCGCGTGGAAACGCCGGCTGTTGCAGGGGATTCGGGACGGTAGCCGACGTAGGTGCCATCGCCGTTGCCCGCAAGCACCTTGATAAGATCAGCCGATTGCGCCAATTTTCCGATAAAGCTCGGGATTCCCAAGCCTTGCGCCGTTTTCGCGGCGATCAGCTTCGAGCGCATTCCGCCCGTGCCGAGCTGTGACGCGCCTCCTGCCAACGCCTCGATTTCCTCTGTCACCTGCTCAAGCGAGCCGATTCGCCGGGCGTCCGGATGGTGGCGCGGGTCTTTGTCGTACAGTCCGTTCGTATCGGTGAGAATCATGTACAAATCAGCGTGGACCAGTCCGGCCACCAGCGCGCCGAGCATGTCGTTGTCGCCAAAGGTCAGCTCCGCCACAGATACCGTGTCATTTTCGTTGATGATCGGCAAAATGTTTTTGTCCAAAAGCAGCGACAACGTTTGAAAAGCGTGCTGGTAGCGCTCGCGATCGGAGAAGTCTCCCCGCGTCAGCAAAATTTGCGCCACGCTGAAGTGATGGGCCGCGAACATTTGCGTGTACGTCTGCATCAGCAGGCTTTGCCCGATGGCTGCGGCGGCCTGCTTGGCAGCGAGAGAGCGGGGGCGCTGCTGGTAGCCAAGACGTTGATAACCGCTCGCGACCGCGCCCGAGGAAACGAGCACGACCTGGTGCCCTGCCTCGCGCAGCTTGCTGACAGCGGAGACGAGCAAGGACATTTTCGCCGGGTCCACGCCACCGCCTGCCGCGGCAATCGAACTGCTGCCCACTTTGACAACCAAACGCATTTTTCCCTTCTTCATACTTTGACCTCCTAGCACTTACTTGTATCCATGTGAAAAAGCAATAAAAAAAGCCCAATCGTCTCTTTGATAAGGACGAAAGGGCATGTTAGCCTTACGCGGTACCACCTTAATTGACGTCTGCCGACAGAAGATACCCGTCAAGTCGCAAACATCCAGCTCTCTTTCTTTGATAACAGGTGAAAGAAACCCGTCCAGGTCTTCCCTGGATGCTCTGGGGTGGGTTCAAACCGATTCATGGACGAAACCTCTCAGCCGTTGGATTTCGCTCTCTGGACCTGAAGGGCGGTTTTACTGTTCCCCGTCATTGCCGCTCGCTATGCGCTTGTTAATTCACTATTATTCGCCGGGCCTATAAGAAATGTCAAGAGGGTTTATTGAAATTGTTCGCTGCCGTACGTGCCCGATCTTGTTTTGATCTCGAACCGCTTCGTCTTCTGATCGCGAACGAGGCGGTAGTGCAGCGTGCGGTCGGAGGCAAAAGACGAGTCGGTCGCGTCCTGGACCGTTACGTTCAGCTCGCCGTTTGCTTTGGCGACCGTCGTATTGCGGACGGAGATCAGGACCGGATAGTCGACGCGCGGAATCGCAATGTACAGCTTTTCCTTGACCAGCTTCGTCGTCAGCTTGTCGTACATCGCCAGCGCGAGCGGCGTGCTCCAGAAACGGCCGAAGTACTTGACGATTTTGTCCTTGCTGTCAAATTGCTTCGGCAGCTCGCGGAACGCCAGCCCGTCCTCGTAGACGGTTTTGCCTTTGGCGTTGTCGAGCGCGG
Organism: Brevibacillus sp. FW301-21C12A; assembly: GCF_058788915.1. Taxonomy (NCBI): domain Bacteria; kingdom Bacillati; phylum Bacillota; class Bacilli; order Caryophanales; family Paenibacillaceae; genus Brevibacillus; species Brevibacillus sp. FW301-21C12A. Next base: position 54,340 of record NZ_JBYTBG010000024.1, on the reverse strand, counting down.
CGAAGTACACTTCCTCCAGCAGATGTTCGGCACGGTTGAGGAACAGGACGACATCCATTTTGTTGTCGCCGAGCTTCTGAATGGCAGACAGCTTCACGGGCTTGCTCTGGGCTTTCGTCTTGCTTTTGCTCTCTTCCTTGGCGGGAAGGGCACAGCCTGTAACGATCAGGGAGAGGGACAGAAAAATCATCCATTTTTTCCAGTTGGTTTTCATTGCGCACCTCACTTGAAAAGCCGTTGTTACCTGTTAGCGTGTGTGGCAAAAGAAATAAATAACCATGTGAAAAGATGCCAGTTGTAAAACAGGGCGGGATCACGGAAAAAGGAAACAGGATAGGGGTTGTCTGACAACGGGATTATGTCTATCATGGAGAGAGTTGTGCAGATCGAACGATTGAGGTGGAAAATACATGTTTGGATTTGGAAAAAAGGCAAAGAAGCTAGACGGCATTGATATTTTGATTATCAAGACCATTGAGGCGAAAAACCGCAACTTTTACCAGGTTGCTTTTCCCAGCGTGGTAGCAAACGATGTGATGTCCATGCTGCAAAAGCTGGAAAAATCGAAAATCAACCAGCAAGAATTTTTGGGCGAGATCGGCGGCTTTCGCATCGTGACTCACCTGGAAGCGCTGACCAGCTACAATGTGCTCGATGACGCGGATATGGAAGCGCAGCCTGTACAAATTGCCGATTTCGCAAACATCCTGCTCCGCCGCCTGGAAGCGCTGGCGGAGAGCGGCAAGCTGGGTGAATCCGAAGAGTTGGCGTTCATCATGGGCGAGCTGACGATGCTGCGCGATGGCAGCTTTGTACCGCAAGAGTAAAGAATACCCGGATGTTGAAGCCGGCCTTACGCTGGGCAGAATACATGATAAGCCGTTGGGAAACCGACGGCTTTTTTCGTATCCGCAACTTTCTCCGGCCATCGGGCGTATAGCATAAAGTGGAATCTGTTGGAAATGGGAAAAGTAAAACAGATAGAAGGAGGGACGGACATGATCGAGCTGGTGAATGTGACGAAAAGCTACAACGGGACAAACAAAGCGGTCGATCAGCTAAATCTGACAGTGCCGAAGGGGGAAATATTCGGCTTCCTCGGCCCCAATGGAGCAGGGAAGACGACGACGATCAAGATGGTGACCGGAGTGATCCGCCCGGACCAGGGCGAAATTACGATTAACGGAAAAAACATCGCTTCCCAGCCGCTTGAAGCCAAGCAGCAGTTTGGCTATGTACCGGACAGCCCGGACCAGTTTTTGCGGCTGAAAGGGCTGGAGTACGTCAGCTTCATGGCCGATATGTACGATGTGCCAAAAGACGTGCGCGGGAAGCGGATTCTGGAACTGGCGAACCGCTTTGAAATGACGAACGCGCTCGGCGACCCGATTCAGAGCTACTCGCACGGGATGCGGCAAAAAATCATGATTATGGGCGTGCTTGTGCACAACCCCGAGGTGTGGATTCTCGACGAGCCGTTGACCGGGCTGGACCCGAAGTCGTCGTTTACGCTGAAAGAGATGATGCGGGAGCATGCCGACAGCGGGCGCACCGTATTTTTTTCGACCCACGTGCTGGAAGTGGCGGAAAAGCTCTGTGACCGTGTCGCGATCATCAACAAAGGGAAAATTTTGTTTTGCGGTACCTTCAAAGAGATGCAGCAGCATTTTCAGTCAGATGTTTCGCTGGAGAGCCTGTTCCTGGAGCTGACGAAGCATGAATAAAGTCCTGCTGTTATCCAAAGTGCTGCTTAAAAATGCGGGCTCGACCTGGGGGGCGAAAAAAGGAAGCGGCTGGAAGAAACTGCTGCTTGTCTTGGCGATTTTGATCGGACTGATTCCGATGATGCTCGGGGCTGTCGTCTTTATTTCCGCGATGTACGACGGGCTGGCGCTGCTCGGACAGGAAGCGGCGTTGCTCGGACTGGGAGTGACGGTGGTTTCGGTGGCGATTTTCGTCTTCGGGATTTTGTACGTCCTGAGCGTGTTTTACTACTCGCAGGATGTCGAGCAACTGTTGCCGTTGCCGCTTCGGCCGATGCACATTCTTGGGGCCAAATTCATTGTCGCGCTCTGCTATGAGTATCTTACGGCACTGGTTTTGTTGGGACCGCTTCTGGTAACATACGGAGTGAAGAGCGGGGGAGGCTTTCTGTACTACCTGTTTGCCGTCCTCATTTTTTTGCTCGTGCCCATCGTTCCGCTTGTGATGGCGGCAGTTGTGGTCATGCTGTTCATGCGCTTTACGAACGTGGGCAAAAGCAAGGAGCGCTTCCGCTTAATCAGCGGCCTGTTTGCGATTTGTCTGGCAGTCGGGTTTCAAATGGTCGTGCAGCGCCAGACGAGCGGCGGGGTAGACAGCATAGAACAACTGCAGGAGCTGATTGCCAGCCAGGAGAACGCGTTGTTGAACCTGGTGACGCAGTTTTTCCCTGCGGGCAGGCTCGCGGCACTCGCCTTGCAAGACAGCGGCACGCTGGAATCGCTCGGCTATCTGGCAGTCTTTTTCCTGGTGGCGGTTGCCAGTCTGATCGTCTTTCTTGTGGTCGGAAACAGCTTGTACTTCGCTGGGGTCATGGGGATCAGCGACGCTGTGGCCAAACGAAAAACGGTCGGAGATGCGGCTTTTCAAAAGCTCGTGAAGCAGCGCTCAAGACTCTTGTCCTACTTCTGGAAGGAATGGAAAATGCTCTGGCGGACGCCTGCCTTTTTCCTGAACTGCACGCTCTCCGGCATTCTCGTGCCGATCCTGGCCTTGCTGCCTTTGCTCGCCCGCCGGGATAGCGGAGAGATGCTAGCGCGCCTGCAAGCGACGCTACAGGGCGAGCACGCCGGAGCCATCAGCCTGGCGATTGCCTTTGCCGCTTTTGTGATGCTGGGTGCTCTCAACAGCACTTCGGTTACGGCGATTTCCAGGGATGGACAAGGGTTCTTTTACAACAAGACATTGCCGATTTTGCCCCAGCACCTTTTGCTGGCAAAAGTCATGCCGGGCATCATCCTCAGCACGATCAGCATGCTGTTGCTGCTGGCCGAAGCTGTCTGGCTTCTGGCGCTGTCCGGGGAGTTCATCGTCTGGGCGATCCTGTGCGGGATTCCGGGCGTGATCTTCATCAACCTGGTCGGCATCATGGTCGACCTGCACCTGCCCAAGCTGGGATGGAGCTCAGAGCAGGAAGCGGTGAAGCAGAATCTCAATCCGCTGTTCTCGCTTCTCGTCGGCCTGGTGGCGGGAGGACTGGTTGTCGTGGCTATTAGTTTTGCGGGGACTTCTCTGTTTGCAACGGCTCTGGGACTTTTCGCTCTTTTTGCCCTTCTGGACTTCGGGATTTACCGATTGCTTGTTGCCAAAGGACCAGGGTGGCTGGAAAAGATCGAAGAGTGAGCATAACGTTTGGCTGCTGAAAAGCCGTTCTCCCCGTGCTGGAGTGCGGCTTTTTTCACATGGTCAACGCCAATTAGGAACATTTTGTGAAAAGAGGGTATAAAGAAGTGCGCGATCCATCCCGATACATGAAAGGGGGATCGTTGTTGTCCGGGACGCTCGTCGAGTCCTGGACCTTTCTGCCACAGAAACGGCAGGGAGAACTACATAGAAAAAGGGGTAAAGATTCTGGCAAAGGAGAAAGGAGTATGCGTATAACATGATGAAGCGTTTTGCTCTCTGTTTTCTCATGGCATTGCTGCTCGTGCAAACTGCATGGACGGGCGGAGCACATGCTGCAGGTGTTTTCGATGACACCGAAGGACACTGGGCAGAGCAACAAATTGAAGAACTGGCGAGCCTGGGGATTGTAAAGCGAAACAGCAGCCACGCGTTTTATCCGAACAAGCCGATTACGCGCGGCGAAGCGCTGGCTCTGCTCAACCGCGTATTTGAGACGGCCTACGGCTCGCTTGAGCTGCCGCAGCGAAAAAGCAACCTGGACTACCGCTTTCTGCTTCGGGGGGAAGTAGAACAACTGTTGGTCAACATGAAAGCGATCTGGCAAGTAGAAACGAATGCGCAGTCCAGCTACGATCCGGGCGACAGAATGCTCTATTACTTGTACCTGGCCGAAAGCGGGCAACTGCTCAAAAAACAGCAAAAAGAAAATCCTGACTGGTGGCTGTCCAGCGAAGCCATGCAGCGGCCGTTGACCCGAGAAGAGGCGAGCCTGCTGTTGTTCCACGTGCTGGCGCCGCAAAAATTCAGAACGGCCAATTTGAAGCCGCAGGACGCGGTGACGTACTTCAACAGCTTTTACGAGTGGAAGCAGGATCGGTTCTACCGCGATACATACTCTCCATACCCGCTGGCTATTCGCGAGTTTCAGTTGTTTTTGACCGAAAAGACGTTTTCACCCGAGAAAATCATGACCCGCGCGGAATATGCCGTCGTCATGAAGCGACTGCTCGATTATTACCGCACCGATATGGCAGCCCAGTTCCGCAGCACGGTGGCGCAGCAGCAAAAAATCGCCCAACTGTACTTGCGCTCCGCGACTCTCGCGCTGGAGAAAAAGCAGCAGGCCCGCTTGGCCGCCGTGTTCGCTCCCGAACCGTTAAAAGCGATGACAATGCTTCCGCAAGTGCCGAAGTACAACGGCCCGGTGACGATTACAAGCAAGACAGACATGAATGACCCGAAAATTCTTTGGCTGGTCGGCCACTATCGCGACCCGGTAAACGGAGACTTCCAGGTCGAATACAAGCTGGAGCAGGATGCGTCGAATGCTTATGGGCGCAAAATCACAGCCGTTCTTTATTCGGAAAAATAGGCAAGCACTATGGGGAGCATCTGTTGCAGGATGCTCCTCTTTGTTTTGAAATGGAAAAGAGGAAGAAACATCGACAAGTGACGATTGCAAATGACAGAATTTTCGATTACAATAAAACTGAACGGTGACTCAGTAGGGGGTCAGCCAAAACATCTCAGGGCGGGTAACATAGCCAACACGTGGGGTGTATTTTTTGGCCCACCAACTGAATGAGCATTCATTCAACAAGAGCATGAGCCTTGGCATACAGGAATATGGTTAAGAATAGTAGAACTTATGGAAATGATCTACTAATCTGAAAAGTTGAGCAAGGATGGCAGCCATTGTGATTATGCCTCGACAGAGGTTCTCTAAAGGAGGATTTGAAGATGGAACGCAAAATTCGCAAAGCGGCGGTTCTCGGCTCTGGCGTCATGGGCGCCGGGATTGCCGCACATCTCGCCAACGTCGGAATCCCTACTTATTTGCTGGACATCGTACCGCGCGAACTGACGGCGGACGAGAGTAAAAAAGGACTGACACTGGCTGATCCAGCAGTGAAAAACCGCATTGCACAGGCGGGCAAAGACAGGCTGCTCAAGGAAAAGCCAGCTCCGCTCTACGATAAAAAGAACATCGAGCTGATAACGGTAGGCAACTTCGAAGACCATTTGCCGCTGCTCGCCGAAGTCGACTGGATCATCGAGGTCGTCGTGGAGAACCTCGAAGTGAAGAAAAGTGTGTTCGCGCAAGTAGAAGCACACCGCAAGCCAGGGACGATCGTCTCTTCCAATACGTCCGGCGTTTCTATCAACGAGATGGCAGAAGGCCGCTCTGACGATTTCCGCAAACATTTTCTCGGCACGCACTTTTTCAACCCGCCGCGCTATTTGAAGCTGCTGGAGCTGATTCCCGGACGCGATACCGACCCGGCTATCGTCGCTTTCATGAAGCAGTTCGGGGAGCATGTGCTCGGAAAAGGAATGGTCGTCTGCAAGGACACGCCAAACTTCATCGCCAACCGCATCGGTACATACGGATTGCAGGTTTCGATCCACGAGATGGTGCGTCTTGGCCTCGGGGTAGATGAAGTCGATGCGCTGACAGGCCCGGTAATCGGCCGTCCGAAGAGCGCGACGTTCCGCACGCTCGATGTCGTCGGGCTGGACACGTATGTGCATGTCGCAGGAAACGTCCGCAACAAGAGCACGGACGAAGCGGAGCGCGCTGTCTTTGAGGTTCCGGATTTCGTTTTGCAAATGGTCGAGAAGCGCTGGATCGGACAAAAGGCAGGGCAAGGCTTTTTCAAACAGGTGAAGTCGGCGCAGGGCAAAGAAATTTTGGCGCTGGACATCAACACATTGGAATACCGCCCGAGCGTGAAGCCGAAGTTCCCGTCGCTGGACGCGGCCAAGACGGCGAAAACATTGCCGGAAAAGCTGCGGGCGCTCGCATACGGCAAGGACAAGGGCAGCGAGTTTGTCTGGAGCGTTTTCAAAAAAGTGCTGCTGTATTCCGCTGAAAAGGCTTACGAGATCGCCGACGACATCGTTGCAGTCGATCAGGCGATGAAGTGGGGCTTCGGCTGGGAGCTGGGGCCGTTCGAGACGTGGGATGCCATCGGCGTGGAAAAATCAGTGGCGCGGATGCGCGAGGAAAACGAGCGGATTCCCGCGCTGGTCGAGGAGCTGCTCGCGAGCGGCAAAACCTCCTTCTACCAAAAGGCAGAAGGCAAGCGCCAGGCGTTTGCGATCGGTGGCGTCTACAAAGGCATCGAGGAAAACAAGGAAAACATCAACCTCGCCGCGCTCAAGGAGCAAGGCAAGTTGATTAAGAAAAACGCGGGCGCTGCCCTGATCGACCTGGGCGATGGCGTCGCGTGTCTGGAGTTCACTTCGCCGCACAACGCGCTCGGACTGGATGTATTGCAGATGGCGAACCAGGCGGCAGAAGAAGTGCAGAAAAACTTCGCCGGACTGGTGATCGGCAACCAGGGCAAAAACTTCTGCGTCGGGATGAACCTTGCGATGGCGCTGATGGAAGCGCAAGATGAAAACTGGCTGGAGCTCGACATGCTCGTCAGCAATTTCCATAAAGCGGCCAGAGCGATTCGCTACATGCACCGCCCGGTCGTGGCGGCACCGTTCGGCATGACGCTGGGCGGCGGCGTCGAGGTCACGTACTTGGCTGACCGTGTACAGGTGGCAGCGGAAACGTACCTTGGACTCGTCGAGGTCGGCGTCGGGCTTTTGCCAGGCGGCGGCGGTACGAAGGAAATGCTGTTCCGCGCCATGGAAAACGTGCCGGAGGGCGGCAGCGTGCCAGTCGACCCGTTCCCGTTTGTCGCCAGAGCTTTTGAAACGATTGCGATGGCAAAAGTTTCGACTAGCGGACAGGAAGCGATCAACCTCGGCTATTTGCGGCCGACTGACCGGATCAGCATCAACTCTGACCATCTGTTGTACGATGCGAAGCAGCTCGTGCTCGCGATGGACAAAGAAGGCTATACGCCGCCCAAGCCGCGCAAAATCCGCGTGATCGGGGAGACGGGCTACGCCAACCTGCGCCAAAACATCTATGCGATGAAGAAGAGCGGGTACATTTCCGAGCACGACGAGCTGATCGCGTCCAAAATCGCCTATGTCATGTCTGGCGGCAACGTGCCGGCGGGTACGGAAGTGACCGAGAGCTACATTTTGGAGCTGGAAAAGCAAGCGTTCCTCTCGCTGATTAAGACGCCTAAGACTCAGCAGCGGATGCAGCACATGCTGACCAAAAACAAGCCTTTGCGCAACTAGGGAGAAGGAGGGTAAAACGATGAGAGAAGCAGTAATTGTCGCAGGGGCCCGGACTGCGGTCGGCCGAGCGAAAAAAGGAAGTCTCAAAGACGTACATCCCGTCGACATGGGGGCAGCCGTCGTAGCGGATTTGCTCCGCCGCGTTCCGCAACTGGACCCGGCGGATATCGAGGACGTCATCATGGGGACGGCGGTGCCGGAAGCAGAGCAGGGCATGAATATGGCGCGGCTGATCGGGCTGCGCGCCGGACTGCCGACAAATGTCGCGGGCATTACGATCAACCGTTTTTGCTCCTCCGGCTTGCAGACGATTGCCTATGCCGCGCAACAGATTATGGTCGGCAGCTCGGACGTGGTCGTGGCAGGCGGAGTGGAGAGCATGAGCCTCGTGCCGATGCTCGGCCACAAGGTCGCGCTCAATCCGACACTGGTGGAGACGAAGCCTGAGGCGTACATGAGCATGGGGCACACGGCAGAGGAAGTGGCGCGGCGCTACCATGTGACCCGCGAAGACCAGGACGCGTTTGCGCTCCGCAGCCATCAGCGCGCGGTTGCGGCGATCAGCTCGGGCAAGTTCCAGGACGAAATCGTTCCGCTGACGGTGAAGCAGTACACGGTAGACGAAGCCGGAAAGGTGCATATCCGCGAGCGCATTTTTGACAAGGACGAAGGCGCGCGCCCAGATACGACGCTGGAGGCGCTCGCCAAGCTGAAGCCGGTCTTCAACGTGCAGGGCAGCGTAACGGCCGGGAACTCCTCGCAAACGAGCGATGGCGCGGCAGCGGTGATCGTCATGTCAGCCGACAAAGCGGCAGAGCTGGGCGTTTCGCCTATCGCGAAGTTCCGCTCCTTTACCGTTGGCGGGGTGGACCCGGATGTCATGGGGATCGGTCCGGTCGTCGCGATCCCGAAAGCGTTGAAGCTGGCGGGGATCAGCCTGGACGACGTCGATTTGTTCGAGCTGAACGAAGCGTTCGCGTCCCAGTCGATTGCGGTCATTCGCGAGCTCGGCCTGGACCCGGAAAAAGTAAACGTCAACGGCGGCGCCATCGCCCTGGGCCATCCGCTCGGCTGCAGCGGCGCGAAGCTGACCGTCTCGCTGTTGAATGAAATGAAGCGCAGAGGCGGCAAGTACGGCGTCGTGACGATGTGTATCGGTGGAGGCATGGGAGCCGCAGGCGTTTTTGAAATGATCTAGCACGTACGTCCATTTTCATAAAAGGAGAGGGATAGCATGGCAGATACGAAAGAATTGATCCGTGGTGGAAGCTTTTTGATTGACGCAGGTTCGGCAGACGACGTGTTCGTGCCGGAGGAGTACAGCGAAGAGCAAAAAATGATCGCGAAAACGACGGAGGACTTTGTCGTCAACGAAGTTCGTCCGCATCTGGAAGAATTGGAGCAGCACAACTTCGACATTTCCGTCCGTCTGCTGAAGGAAGCAGGGGAGCTTGGCCTGTTGGCTGGCGATGTGCCGGAGAAGTACGAAGGACTTGGCCTGGATAAAGTCAGCACGGCTTTGGTCACGGAAAAGTTTTCGCTTGCGCGCGGCTTCGCGCTGAGCTATGGCGCACATGTGGGCATCGGCTCTCTGCCGATCGTGTACTTTGGAAACGAAGATCAGAAGCAGCGCTATCTGCCTGATCTGGCGTCCGGAAAACGGATCGCGGCCTATTGCCTGACAGAGCCAGGCTCCGGCTCCGACGCGCTGGGAGCCAAAACGACAGCGACTCTCTCTGCTGACGGCAAGCATTACATCCTCAACGGAGAGAAGCAATGGATCACCAACGCAGGCTTTGCTGACGTGTTTATCGTCTATGCGAAAATCGACGGGGAAAAATTCACGGCCTTCATCGTCGAGCGCACCTTCCCTGGCGTATCGTTTGGACCGGAAGAGAAGAAAATGGGCATCAAGTGCTCCTCGACTCGCACCGTCATTTTGCAGGATGTGCCCGTGCCTGTGGAAAACTTGTTGGGCGAGCCGGGCAGAGGCCACGTCATCGCCTTCAACATCCTGAACGTAGGCCGTTACAAGCTGGCAGTCGGCGCAGTCGGCTCCGCGAAAAAAGCGCTGGAGCTGGCGACGAACTACGCGAAGGAGCGGAAGCAGTTTAAAACGCCAATCGCCAATTTCACTTTGATTAAAAACAAACTGGCGAACATGGCGATCAAAGCGTACGCCGCAGAAAGCTCCGTCTACCGGACAGTCGGCCTGTTCGACACCGCGCTCGGCCGCCTGGGCGAAAAAGCGGATGACGGCGCAGAAGTCGCGAAGGCGATTGCCGACTACGCCATCGAATGCTCGATCAACAAAGTGTTTGCTACGGAAGTTTTGGACTACTGCGTGGACGAAGGCGTGCAAATCCACGGCGGATACGGCTTCATGTCCGAGTACGAGATCGAAAACATGTACCGCGACTCGCGGATCAACCGGATTTTTGAAGGCACGAACGAGATCAACCGACTGCTCATCCCGGACACGTTGGTGAAAAAGGCGATGAAGGGCGAGCTGCCGCTTCTGCAAGCAGCGACGAGCCTGCAAGCCGAGCTGATGAGCTATTACCCGGAGGAGATCGAGGAAGCGCCGCTTGCGGTGGAGAAGCACCTGCTCAGCATGACGCGCAAAATCATCCTGATGGTGGCAGGCTCCGCGCTGATGAAGTACCAGCAAGCGATTTCCAAGGAGCAGGAGCTGCTGGCGTTCGCTGCCGACATGCTGATCGAGCTGTACGCAATGGACAGCATCGTGAAGCGCACGGAAAAAGCGATTGCGGCCAACGGACTGGAAGCGGAGCAGCAAAAGCTGGAGTTGACAGCGGTCTATGTGCATGAAGCGTTTGATCGCATCGAAGCGTGGGCGAAGGAAGCGCTCGCTGCCATGGAAGAAGGAGATGAGCTGCGCCTGCGCCTCTCGATCCTGAAAAAGCTGACACGCCGTACGCCGATCAATACGGTTGCGCTGAAACGGTCGATTGCCGATCGCGTCATCGAAGCAGGCGGATACGTGGTGTAAACCGCACAGACACGCATACAGAAAAAAGGAGCGAAGAGTCATTCTTTGCTCCTTTTTCTTTTGCCCGCAGCCAAAAAGCTTGGCTCAAGGCTTTTGCTTCACTTTGGAAATACCGCCGTCGTTGATGTGCACCTGCACGTTTACCGACTCCAGCATGTCGGGGCGAAGCGGGAGCGCGCTATTTTTTTGCAGTCTGTGCCACTCATGCGGGTGCTTGCGATAGAGCGTGTGCCCGAGCTGGAGAGTGTCTGCGCCCAGCTTCAGCCCTTTTTCAAACAGTCCGCGAATCTCTTCCTCGATTTTTTTGGCTGCTTCCGTTTCGATTTCGATTTCCCGCACAGGGCCTTTGCGGAAAAGCTGGGTAATAAAGCCAGAGATGTCGACATCCACCTGAAAAACGACGTTCTCGCCGCGGAGCACCGGACGTATGGCTGCTTTTGGCTTTTCGAGCACGAGCATGGCGAGCGTCTGTTTGTCTTTTTTACCTCCAAAAGCGTACGGACTACATGCTTGTCCATCCAGCGCAAGCCGAGCAGCTCGGAGCGCGGCCAGCAAGCTGTAAAACTGGATGGCGCTGAGCGGCAGGAGCGAGAGCGTCGACGAAAGGAAAAAGAGTCCGGTCAGCCACCAGATCCGTTTTCGCCCGCCAGGTATCATCCAGATTTCCACGATCAGCAGATGGGCGAGCGCGATTCGGGTGAAAGCCCCGCTGAACCATTGGTAAATGCTCAAAAAATCGAGATGCTCGATATAAATGCCGATATTGGCGAGCCGCCACTCTTCATAGGCCGGGTAGCGCAGCTTGGCGGCTTCCGCCGGGCCAAATTCGACGATCGCGCCAATCGTTCGGCCCCAAGGTCAAGTCAATCAGCGACATCGCCAGCGAGAAAAACTGATAGTAAGGCACTTTGCTTTTCAGATGATGCTTCAGAAACAAAAACAGGAGCAGTTCCACAAAGCCGCTTCCCGCGTACATCATGCCTTTGAGCACCGGGGCCATCCCGTCTTCCATGATCGGCAGAAGCAGGCGGTAGTCTTTGTTCTGAAAATTCGTGGACATCACGAAAAACTCTACGACGACTGGCAACAACACCGTCGACGTCATTGCAATGGAGCGTATCCCGAACAGAGCGTTGACGAGACACAAAGCGGCGAAGAGGACAGTGTGAACCGTCAGCGGAGTCTGGGGAGCAAAAGACAGGTTGATCCAGGTGACCGTGTCTGTCATGGTCATCTTCCCGATAATAAAGCAATAGAGAGGTCAGTAGCGCCAACAGGCGGGAAACGAAGAAGCCGTATCGGTTCTGCAACCGAACAAAAAGGTGTTCGCGCCCGGTTCTCAGATAGATAAAGTAAAGAAAGCACGTCCAGATCAGGTAGAGAGCCCCGGCAAAAAGGACGGAAATCCACGAATCTCTCTTGGCGGAGTCGAGCATCATGGGGATGACGATGACATGGTTCATCAAGCCGTTGGCCAGCATCAGTATTGTTACGATTTGAGTAAAAGCTAGTCCGTTTTTCATGGTTCTCCCGCCAGACTGTTCCAGTTCTCTTGTCAGTATTTGCAGGTCGTCTCGATTTATGCGACAGGACAGGCGTGCCTTCGAAGGTTGCATGCATATTTTTGGAAGCTGCCACGAAAGCTAAGAGAACATACTGAGCAGAGGATGGGGAACGGTTCGAGATGACGATGAGAGGATGGCTGAGAAGGAAACGGGTGTCGGCAAAAGACAGAATTCAGCCGTCCCATGCCCACCCGATAAGCGACAGCCTGGGCGAAAATATTAGCGAACTGGAGCGCATATTCACGCTGACACCTGACCTGGTGATTCGCACGTTTGAAAGCAGTATGCTCGAAGGTTCGGCAGCGATCGTGTATTTAACTGGGCTTGTGGACAAAAACTCCATCAACAACAATGTGCTGCGGCCGATGCTGGCTCAGCGGGATCGGGGAAAAGCGGGAATTCTCGACCTGCTGTCGGTAGGAGATGTCTCGATTGCCCGCGATTTTCGCACCGTTGAAAAGGAGATTTTCGACGGCAGCTGTGTCATGTTTGTAGAAGGGCGCAACGAGGCGTTCGTTCTCGATACGCACGGCTGGCCGCAGCGGGCGATTGAGGACCCGCAACTGGAAGCGTCTTTGAAGGGCGCCCACCAGGGGTTTGTGGAGACAGGGATGCAAAATATCGCCCTGATTCGCCGCTACTTGCCTAATCGGGAGTTGAAAATCAAGGAATTTTGGATAGGGGACAGGGGAGCTACCCGGGTGTCGATCCTATTTTTGCAAGATGTCGCACATCCGGAGGTTTTGCAAGAAATGGAGGACCGGATCAAGCAGATCAAGATCGACTCGATTCTCAATACAGGCGAGCTGGCAGAGTTGATTGAGGACAATCCGTTTTCCCCTTTTCCGCAGTTGATGATGACGGAGCGGCCCGATTCGGTGGCCTCGCACATTTTGCAAGGCAAGATCGCCGTCGTGGTAGACCGTTCTCCCAGCGTCTTGATTGGCCCTGCCACCTTTTCCTCCTTTTTTCAAAACGGGGACGATTACAGCACGCGCTGGCTTGTTTCGTCGTTTATTCGTCTGTTGCGGGGGCTGGCTTTTATCATCGCGACCTTTCTTCCGGCTCTCTACATCGCCCTGATCTCGTTTAACTACGAGGTGATTCCGCTCGACTTGATTTTATCGGTCGGAGAGTCGAGAGAGAGTGCCTTTTCCGCCTTTACTCGAAGCGATGCTTATGGAGCTGACTATGGAAATGCTGCGGGAAGCAGGGGTCAGGCTGCCAACGCCCATCGGACAGACGGTAGGCATCGTGGGGGGGATCGTCATTGGACAGGCAGTAGTTCAGGCGGGGATTGTCAGCAACATCATGGTGATTGTGGTCGCGTTTACAGCGATCTCCTCCTTTATCATCCCGAATTACGATATGGGGTCTGCGGTTAGACTGCTCCGGTTTCTCATGATGGTGCTGGCTGCTTTGTTCGGTATCGTCGGGATTATCGTCGGGCTGATGGGCCTCATTGCCCATCTGATCCAGTTGGAATCGCTTGGCGTTCCCTACGGAAGTCCGCTCGCGCCCGCTCGTTTCAGCGACTGGAAAGATTTCTTTGTCCGCTTGCCGTTTTGGACGATGCGGGATCGGCCAGTCAGTACGAGGGCCATTCAAGCGAGAAGGCAGGGAGATAATCGTCCAAGGGGAGATGGCGAATGAAAAAATATGCCTTCAATGAACTGACGGTCTTCCAGTACATTTATTTGATTCACGGTGCGCAGGTAGGGATCGGGGTGTTGTCCATGCCGCGAGAGCTGGCCGAGGTGGCAGGGACGGACGGATGGCTCTCAATTTTGATTGGTTGGTTCGCGGCTATGGCGGTCAGCCTGGTCATCATCGGCATCATGAAGCGCTATCCCGGCAAAACGATTGTGGATCTGCAGCCGTTGTTTTTGGGTAAATGGCTGGGGAAAGTCTGTGTTGCAGGAATCGCCGTCTATTGCGGTTTTGCCTCTTTCACTGTCATGGCCAACACTGCGGCCATCGTCAATACGTGGATTCTTAGTCAGACACCGATTTACATGGTAGTTATTTTGCTGGCCATTCCGGCTTATATGGTTCTCCAAGGCGGCTTGCGGGTGCTTGGACGGTATGCCGAGCTGATCTTTTATCTGACGCTGTGGATGCCGATCGTCTTGGTCACTGTCTTGCCGAAAACGAACTGGCTTTATTTGCTCCCTATTTTCAAGGAAGGGTGGTGGCCGATTCTGGTGGCAACAAAATCAACGGTTCTGTCTTTTTTAGGATTTGAACTGGCTTTTTTTCTCTATCCTTTTTTGCAGAAAAAGCAGTATGCAGTCCTTGGTATCGTTGTGGCCAATACGTTGTCCATGCTGATTTTTATGAATATCACCTTGTTCAGTTTCGTGTTTTTCAACCCCGATGAAATTCTACAATATACGTGGCCAACATTGAATTTATGGAAGGTGATTGAGTATCGATTTTTGGAACGAATGGATATTATCTTTCTCGCTTTCTATTTATTTTACTTGTCTACAACCAGCTTCCCTTATCTGTATTTTTCAGTCTTCTCGTCAAGTCAATTGTTCGGTGCAGCAGATCATCGCAAGCATTTAGGCATCGCTTTGCTGTTGGTTATTTTACTGCTTTGGCTGTATACGCCTACGTTCATGGATTTACTCAAATGGAAGCAGTGGTGGAGCACTGGCGGTTTGCTATTCGGATACGCGCTGCCCGTTCTGGCTTTTGTGCCGATCTGGCTGCTGCGTAGGTCAGTGAAGGAGTGAAGGTTATAAAAAGATACGTACACGTTCTATTGATTTTGTGTGTAGTCTCCCTGCTGACGGGGTGTGTGGATCGGATTGATCTGGAAGACGCGACGATCACCCTGATGACAGGGATAGATCTGAATGAAAAAGATCAGCTTCTCGTCTATTTATCGAGTCCGGTGTTCAGCAAGGAAGCCAAGGATAAGGAAGAGGAGTACGGAGTCAAGATAGAATCGCTCCGTCAGGCAAGAGGACGGTTTGACGGGCTGGTGACGGGCCTTTCGTTATCAGGCAAAATACAGGTGTTCGTTATCGGGAAAAAACTGTTGGAACATCCCGATTGGTTTCCCATTATGGATGTGATGTTTCGCGATGCGCGATTTACGGTGAATGCGCGAGTGATCGTTTGCGACGGGCCGGTCAAGGAGCTGTTCAATTTTAATCCGACGGATAAGCCGCGGCTTCCGCTTCACCTAACCAGGCTGCTCGATAAGGCAAGCCAAAGGAATTTGACAGTAACAACAAGGTTACAGGAATTTCATCGACAAATGTTTGAAAAAGGAGGCACACCGTTACTCGCTGAAATCAACTCAGGACGCTCTGTTAAAGTATTGGGGACGGCACTGCTAAACAAGGGCGGCAAGTACGCTGCGCTGCTCGAGCCAAGAGATACGATGCTGTTGCAGATGCTCCGTAATCAAAAGCAGGGAGAGACATCCTTGACGCTTCCGCTTCCCGTAAACGGTGGCAGCAATCACATAGCGAGGGATCGGCTCAGTTTTTTGGTGAATGGCGTCAATCGCTCCGTGAAAACAAGCTACCGTAACAATCGGTTTCAATTCGACGTAAAAATGAAAATTCGCATTTCCATCACCGAAAGGCTGTTTTTGTTCGACATGGAACAAGACTACAGGAAAATGGAGCAAATGATTAGCGAGGAACTGCGCAAAGAGTTCGCAAATCTGGTCACAAAGTGCCAGGAGAGTGGAACAGACCCGTTTGGCTTTGGCGTGTACGCCCGTGCCTATGAGTACGAGGAGTGGAAAAAGGTACAGGAAGATTGGCCGGCGGCATTTGCCAGAGCCGATGTCCGTATTGTGCCGGAGGTGTCGATTATAGGCGATGGCGTCATTAAGTGAGTAAATAGCAGGAAAAAGGAAAAGCACCTTGTCGCCAAGGCTATGGTCCAAGGTGCTTGTTTGTTTTTGCGATACGTATCAGTAGATAGCCTCCCAGCCTGCAGGAGTGACGAACAGGCGGATTGCCTTGATTTTGCGGTCGTCCATCAAGGTGAAGTAGTGGCGGAAGTTCGGCGGTACGGAGATCAGGTCGCCTGGCTCAAGCTCGACGTCGAAGTAGCGCCCGTCTTTGCCCTTGATCGCGAAAATGCCGTGGCCGTCTACGCAGAAGCGGCACTCGTCGTCGGTGTGATGATGCTCGTTCTTGAATTTCACGAGCAGCTCATCGAGGTTAGGGGTTTTGTCAGAGAGGACGATGATGTCGGCAGTCAGGTAGCCGCGGCGCTCGCTGATCGCGTCGATCTCCGGCTTGAAGGCGGCGAGAATCTCCTGTTTTTCTTCCTCTGTCGGGCTGTAGTTGTCGCGGTGCTTGGGATCGAGGCGGTCTACGCCCCATTTTTCGTAAATGATCTCTTGGCTGTCCAGGAAGGAAATGACTTCCTCCGGTGCGGAAATGTACTCGTTAGTGTCGTGGAAACGAATTTGTGCCATCTTGTTTGCCTCCTTGGTTAATTGGTTGTAGTGGACACGACGGCTTGGCGCAGTTGCAGCCAGCGGGCGTGGTACTCGAACAGAAATTCAAATGCTTCCAGGTGGCGCTTCGCTTCAAAGTCGTTGCCGCCCCAGGCGTAAATGCCGTGGTTGCGGATGAGCACGCCCGGAATTTCCGGGGTGATGACTTTTTCAATCGCGGCGGCCAGGGTCGGAATATCGGCAAAGTTCTCAACAATCGGAACAGTGATACGCGCGTTTTCCTCCCAAATGCCCAAGCCTTTAATCAGCTCTTGCCCCTGGATGGAGAAGGCGCGCTGGCCGAAGTACAGCTCGGAGATGAGGTTGTTCCAAACGGTATGGACGTGGAAGCAGGCACCTGCCTGCGGGAACTTTTGATAGACGACGGCGTGGATCAACGTCTCTGCGGACGGCTTGAGCGAAGTCGCGTCTACAGGGCGGGAATCTCGATCGACTACGAGGTAGTCTTCCGGCGACAGCTTGGTCTTGTCTTTGCCGCTTGCGGTTACGGCAAATTGCAGCGGCTCGTTCTGGATTTTGATCGAGAGATTGCCGCTGGTACCGGGAAACCAGTCCCGGCGGGCAAATGTCAGCTTGGCGTCGTCCAGACGGCGAAAAGCGTCCAGACGTTGTTCGAGTGTTGCGGTCATGGATTAGACAACCTCCTGTTTCAGTTCGGTCAGCGTGCCAATCACGTCGTGGAAGGTCGCGAATGTGCTGTGCGGCAGCGCAAGCTCCTGTGCCTTCTCGGCGAGGAAGGAGCGGGCGATGACGTAGTCGGCGATCTTTGCGCCAGCCAGGTCCGTGATCGAATCGCCAATGACGACGCGATAGTGAGTGGCAGGGTCGTAGCGGCGAATGATGGTCGTCTTGCACATGCCGCAGCCGTTTGTGCAGTGCTCGTCGCAGGAGTGCGGCCACGTGATCGTGATGTTCTCGCCGGAGAAGTCGCTGCCGTTGCAGTAGATCGGGACACCGCTAAGGTCAAACGGAGCGAGAATCGGCTGGACGAAAAAGTCGATGCCGCCGCTCGTAATCAAAAGCTCGATGCCTTCCTCGCGGCAAAAGCGGACGAAGTCAGCGAAGCCGGGGCGAATCGTAGCCTCCTGGACGATGTAGTCTACAATATCCTGGCGCAAGGAAGAAGGGAGCAACTGAAACAGCTTGCCGACGCCTTCCTGTACGCTTATTTGTTGCGAAAGAATTTGTTTGGTGAGTGCTTCCCATTCGGGGGGAGCGAACTTTTTCACAATCGCGACGATGTTGTCTTTTTCCGTAATCGTTCCGTCGAAATCGCAGAACAGCACGAGCTTTTTGCTCATCGTGCGCCACCCCACTTTTCCAGGGCGATGGCAAGCTCAGGCGATCCGGCAGCGGCTTCTTCCAGGCTGCGCCCGGCAGTGACGGCAGCGATTGCGTCGACAAAAGCTTTCGCTCCGGCCGTCGCGCCGCCGGGGTGGCCGTGAATGCCGCCGCCCGCGTTGACGATTTGGTCGAGACCGAAGTCCTGATACAACTGCGGCACGAGTCCGGGATGAATGCCTGCGGACGGAACCGGGAACGAGCGGCGCACGCCCTCCAGCGGCGTCGTCAAGTTGTGGGCGAGTTGCAGCGCTTCTGTCTTGTCCAGCGCCACGTTGCCGTACGGAGACGGGAACAGCACCAGGTCTGCTCCGGCGATCCGCATCAAGGTGCCGAGCAGAAGCGGCGTGGCGATGCCGTAGTCAGGCGACGGATAGTACGCGCCTGCGAGCGCCGGGTGCGCCATGATCGGGACGTTGACATCCGGATCGGCTGCCAGGCGGTGCAGGGCATCGAAGCCGAAGGCCAGCACGTTGAACAGCAGGCAGTCGGCGCCCGCTTCGACCGCGCGTTTTGCCTTTTCGTTCAGCTCGTTGATCGGCCCGGTCAGGTTGGCGGCGTAGAGGACAGGCTTGCCTGTCTCGGCTTCGGTCTCCAGGGCGATCTGTTTGAACGCCTGGATGCGCTCAAAAAACGGTGCGCGGTCGTCCGCGAAGAAAATTTCGTCATCTTTGACCAAATCGACGCCGCCCTGCGCCTGTGCTTTAAATTGCGTTTTCAGATCGTCGAACGGCAGGCCGAGGCAAGATTTGAAAATGCTCATCAGGAGCGGACGGTTTTGGGCGTCCAGTCGTCCGCGCAGTCCGTCTATGCCGAACTTCGGTCCGGGAAAAGCCTGGAGGAACGAGTCGGGAAAAGCGATGTCGACCAGCTTGATTTTTCCGTCCATCGAGAGCTTTCCGAAAATTCCGGTCAAGAGCGAAGGAATGTCGCTGGTGAAGTTGCGGGTCGGGTAGCTGACGGTAATCAGCCCGCGCACATCCCCGTTTTCCAATGTTTCCAGCGGAGTGGCGCTGACGGCTTCGCCTAGGTACGGCGCCAGCTCCGCTTGCTTGGCAGCGGGCAAGTCCGTCCAGGAGCCGACCGTCATGCCGACTGCGATGGCAGCGGCTTTTTTGTTCAAGTCTTTGGCTTGTGTCAAATAGGTGACGAGGATGCGTTGCTCACTCATGCTAGTCCTCCTTGGCAGCTTGAAAAGCTGTCGTGGTCGTTTCGAAACATGTAATCATGCAAAAAAGCCTCCCCACTTGAGCGGGGAGGCGGTTGTCGACTATGAAAACGTCTCGTCTCCTCTCATCTCTCGGGTCAGTAGCCGGAACAAACAGCTCCGACTCTTATCCGTTGGAATTAGCACCGTTTCGCTATTTTTGTCGAACGCAAAAAAATAGCGCCGGTTGCCGGGCATCATAGGGCCAGTCCCTCAGCCAGCTCGCGATAAGAGTTTATGTGGTTCACACGCCATCTATCCGTGTGCGATACACCCATGATATGCCTTCTCGTTCCGCTAGTCAATCTTTGTTTTTCCGAGAATGTGCATCTGCTCACAGGGAAAAGGAGGCAGCAAGTGAAACTTTTTTACTCAGCGTGCGTGGTATCGGATGAAAGGGTGTGGAGGCATTGGGAAAGTAGGCTTGGAGGACGTGTACCAGTTGCACGTAAACGATATATACCGCTATCTTTTCCGGCTCACACGCGATCGGAGGCAGGCGGAAGACTTGACGCAGGAGACTTTTTTTCGCGCGTATGCCTCCCTGGATGACTATCGCGGGGAAAAAGTGCGGCCGTGGCTGTTCAAGGTGGCCTACCACGCCTTCGTGGACTGGCATCGCAAACAGAAGCGGCGGCCAGTCGATTACGTCGGGAGCGTGCCGGAACGACTGGATGCTTCCGCCGTCGATCCCGCTGACCAGCTCGTGAACCAGGAGTTGTGGGAGGCTGCATCCGCCTGTTTGGAGCGGCTGCCGGAAAAGCAGCGACAGGTGATTTTGCTGTCGGCGATGCAGTTTTCCTACGCGGAAATGGCGGAGGTGCTGGGAATCGAACTGGCGGATGTCAAGCGCTCCCTGTTTCGGGGACGGCAAAAGATGCGGCAACTGTGGAAGGAGGAAGGGCTATGACGAACCAAAACGGGGATGACCGCGAGCAAAAACTGCTTGCTTACCTGAGAGGGGATTTGACGGGAGAGGAAGCGAAACGGCTGGGCGAGGAACTGGCAGACGACGAAGAGTACGGGAAGCGGCTGGAACGGCTATTGCTCGGGGAAGAACAAGGGACAGACGGCAAGCAGGAGGCTGCGCCAGGGCTTTCGGAAGCAAGACAACGGGCGATCGTCCGCCGGGGAAAGTGGAAAAACAGGCTGACGACCTCCTTCTATGCCTTCGCGATTCCTTGCCTCGCGGGTGTGCTCTTGCTGTTCGTAAACGGCTGGGTGGGGACGCTGATGCATGACGATTTGTTCCGGGTGGCACGGGACATGGTCAATTTTACCCAGCCTGGCGTGAGCGTGGGCAGCAGCGGCTCGCAGGTGGGGCTGTTGTACGGCAGCATCGACATGGAGCTGCGAGAGCAGGTTGGCAACGAGGCCAAAAGCGCTGGCCGCTTTCGGAGCACGAATGTGCTGTGGAACGTGAGCGCCAGACCGGAGTGGACAGGGGGCGTCAGGGAGCAAAAGCTGTTTTTCCGCTATCCGCTATCGGCCGGAGAACCGGAAGAAGACACGTCCTTTTTGCGCACGCCTGCCTGGACGACGCTGGAAAAGCTGCCGGAAGGAACGGTTTCCCAACTGGCGATCTCGTTTGACAGCTTCCTGACGTATGAGCAGTATGTCGAGCTGGTTTCCCGCCATGTCAGCAGCTACAACCAGGAGACGGTCTGGTTTGCCGTCGACACTGGCGTGGAGGTGAAACAAGTTGACGGGGAAGCCGGCAATCTGCTACTCGGCCCGGGGGAGGTCTGGGGCTTTGCCGAGCGGGAGCTGGATTACGGAACCGCGCCGATTCAGGTGAACGGAGAAGGCGAGCGGCGAATGGCCGCCTTCATGGGCGAGATGAAGTATTTGACCGAGCAAAAAAGCTTGGCGCGCGATATGGGCTACGCGCTGCTTTCGGGCGGCAATCCGCAACTCGAGGAGCGCTATCGCTATTTGCAGGAAAAAGGCGTGCGCATCTACGGCGCCGTCCTGACCGGGCCGACGAAGGAGCTGCTCAGGCTCAAGGAGGAAAAGTCGATTACCGCCGCGTTTGTCGGCAAAATCGACTGGTGGAACTGGGAGCGCCCCGCCGCCTCGGGGACGCAGAATAGCTGGTAGAAGGCGAGCCGTTTTTGCAAAAAAAGAGTGTTGACATCGTGGAACCGCAGGTTGTATGATTCAAACTAAATCAAAACCGCATACGTTTGGATACCTTATCCAGAGAAGGTGGAGGGACTGGCCCGATGATACCCGGCAACCGACACGACGCGATTTCAACGCGAGCAGCGATTGAAGCAAAAAGCGACGTGCACGGTGCTAATTCCTGCAGAAACAAAAGTGGTCTGGAAGATAAGGGGGACATGACACGTTATTTGTACGTGACGACAGCGACCTCTTTTCTTCGGAAAAGAGGTCTTTTTGTATGTCACAGCACGAACGCCGATGGCCGCATGACACCGTTTGACCGCAAGGCTGGGGGATATGACCAGTCCGCTACAGATAGAGAGAAACTACTTAACGAGGGGAGTAATCAATCATGGCATACCGCGCATTGACTGAACAGGAAGCAGTAGAGTACGTAAAAGGCTTGCCGGGTCTGTTTACAGAGGGGGCCGAGTTGACCAGCCGAGAAATCGGGGACGGGAACCTGAATCTGGTGTTCGATATTCAGGAGTCGGCTACCGGAAAAAAAGTGATCGTGAAGCAGGCGCTGCCGTTTGCGAGAGTCGTGGGCGAGTCGTGGCCGCTGACCATCGACCGCGCCCGGATCGAGAGCGAAGCGCTTCGCATCCAGCACAAATACGTACCGGACCTGGTGCCGGAAGTGTACCACTTCGATCAGGAGCTGGCCCTGACGGTGATGGAAAACGTAGGCGACCACATCATCATGCGCAAAGGCTTGATTGAGGGCAAGCGCTATCCGCTTTTTCCGAAGCAGATCGGCCGTTTTCTCGCGCACACCTTGTTCTACACATCGGATTTGGGCGCGCATCCGTACGACAAAAAAGCGCTCGTCGGAACATTCATAAATCCGGAATTGTGCAAAATCACAGAAGATCTCGTCTTTACCGATCCGTACGAAAATGCGCCGACCAACGACTTCAACCCGCTGATTCGCCGGGAAGTGGAAGCGATCTGGAACAACAAGCCGCTCAAGCTGGAGATCGCCAAGCTGAAATACGACTTCCTCACGCGCGCAGAAGCGCTGCTGCACGGCGACTTGCACACGGGCAGCATTTTCATCACCGAGACGAGCCTGAAAGCGATCGACCCGGAATTTGCCTACTACGGGCCAATCGGCTTTGACATCGGCGCGGTCATCGCCAACCTGCTGCTCAACTACGCAGGTCAACACGGATTGCAAGAAGACCCAGGAGAACGCGACTCGTATCGCGAATACTTACTGGAAACGGTGGAAGATGTCTGGAACGAATTCGTTTCCCAGTTCGTTCAGCTCTGGCACAAACAGGCAAAAGAGCGCAGCGCTCACGTCGAAGGCTTGTGGCAAAGCTACGTGAAGCGACTGATTCAGGACACGGCGGGCTATGCCGGCTGCAAAATTTTGCGCCGCGTGATCGGGCTTGCGGGAGTGGCTGATCTGAACACCATCGCAGACGATGAAAAACGGGCAGAAGCCGAGCGACTGGCGCTGGCGATCGGAGAAGCGCTGATTCTCGGCCGCAGCAACGTCGACGAATCGACAGACATCACGGACATCGTCCGCCAGGTAACCGCACGCTACTATCAGGAGGCAACGACAGTATGACAACCAGTACACAAACAACGCCAGTCAAGTGGGAAGACGACGCGCTCGTCTTGCTTGACCAGACGCGTTTGCCAGTAGAGACGATTTACTTGCGGCTGACGACCGCAGAAGAAGTATGGGGCTCCATTCGCCGCCTGGAAGTGCGCGGCGCGCCGGCAATCGGCATGGCCGCAGCATATGGATTGTACCTGGGGATTCGCGGCAGCGAGGCACAGACGTACGAAGCGTTTTGGCAGGAGTTGAACCGCCAGGCAGACTACCTGGGCACATCCCGCCCTACCGCTGTCAACCTGTTCTGGGCGCTCGACCGGATCAAGGCGCGCGTGAAAAAAGACGCTGCCCTGCCAATCGCAGAGCTGAAAGCCGCTGTGCTTGACGAAGCGCTGGCGATTCAAAAGGAAGACGCCGAGGTGTGCCGGACGATCGGAGAGCATCTGCTCACGCTGCTGCAAGACGGCATGGGCGTTCTCACGCACTGTAATCCGGGGGCGCTGGCGACGGCAGCGTACGGAACGGCTACGGCTCCCTTTTATTTGGCCAAGGAACGCGGCTGGAATCTGAAAGTATATGCAGACGAGACGCGTCCCGTCTTGCAAGGCGCTCGCCTGACCGCGTATGAATTGCAGCAGGCGGGCATCGACGTCACGCTGATCTGCGACAACATGGCGGCGATGGTGATGTCGCAGGGCAAAGTGCAGGCGGTCGTCGTCGGAACGGACCGCGTGGCGGCCAACGGCGATGTCGCCAACAAGATCGGCACCTACGGGGTAGCGGTTTTGGCAAAGGCGCACGGCATTCCTTTTTACGTGGCAGCTCCCCTGTCCTCAGTCGACCTGGCAACACCGACAGGCGCGGACATTCCGATTGAGGAGCGTCCGGCCGAGGAGATCACGCACGGCCTGGGCAAACAGGTAGCACCTGACGACATCAAAGTGTACAATCCGGCGTTCGATGTGACGCCTGCCCAATACATTACGGCGATTGTCACCGAGACGGGCATTTTCAAACCGGAAGAGATTGCGAAAAGCAAACAATAATCACGCTCATGAGCGTCTGCCAGTTCGCTGGCGGGCGCTTTTTGCGCAAGAAGCGTCCCTGCCGCTTGCCAAACAATGGCTCCGGTCGCATAATCGAGCGTAAGCAGTCGTTTGCCAGTCTTTAGTCGCTGCATCTACATAATATAAGGAGGGCTTTTGCATGAGAAGGATACCGATTAATGAGGAGACGTTTCTCAAACAGCTTGAGCTGTCCGATGCCGCCGAAATGTTCTGGCTCACGGACACCAACAGACCCTACCTGAAGGAATGGCTGCCTTGGCTGAATTTTACGAAGCGTGTCGAGGATACGAGCCATTTTATCCAGCGAACGATCCAGCAGCATAACGACAATCAGGGCATTCACTACGGAATCTGGCACAACGGACGGCTGGCCGGAACGCTGGGCGTGCACAATATTGACTGGATCAACAAGAAAACGGCGATCGGCTATTGGCTCGGCGCCCAGTTCCAGGGCAAGGGACTGATGACCGGGGCAGTGGCGGCGTACATGGACCAGCTTATTTTCGGCTCGTGGGGGCTGGAAAAGGTCACGATTCAGGCGGCGACGGAAAATTACAGGAGCAGAGCGATCCCGGAGCGGCTGGGCTTTCAACTGGAAGGAATCCTGCGCCGCAACGAGTTTCTGTACGACCATTTTGTCGACCATGCCGTGTACAGCATGTTGAAGGAAGAATGGCTGGCAAGACGTAGCTGAAAAAGTTGGATTGACAAAGAAAATTCAGTAAATTACGATGAAGGAAGCAAGAAGGGGTGCGTGATGCGCGCGCCTTTTTTATATATTAGTACAATTACGGTTTCGCCCATGGTTTGGTTTGGCGCAGCCGGGTTTGTCCATTCGCTGGAAAGGTGCAGTTGCCCAGGAGAAAAGCGCTGGCTGCAATTGAGTTCCATACAAGGCTACATCATGGGAGGGGGATCTGCTTGCATACACTCAAGGAGCTATCGTGGTTTTTTCGCGCGTACTGGAAACGGTACACAATCGGTATCTTGTTTTTATTTCTCATCGACGTCCTGATGCTTTGGCCGCCTCGTCTGATCGGAGAGACGGTCGATGCGATGCGCAACAGCTCTTTGACGACGCAGGATTTGACCAGGACGGTTGCGATCCTGCTCTCGCTTGGTGTCGGGCTGTACGCGATGCGTTTTGCCTGGCGACACTTGCTCAACGGCGGTGCGCTGATTTTGGAGCGGACTTTGCGCGAGCGTCTGTTTGCGCACCTGACGCGGATGACGCCGTCGTTTTACCATCGCAAGCGCAGCGGCGATCTGATGGCTGTCGCGACCAACGACATTCCGGCGATCGAGCAAACGGCGAGTACAGGCGTGCTCACGCTGGTCGATTCGCTGTTCATGACGCTGTTGACGCTCGGGGTCATGGTGACGGTCATCGATTGGAAGCTGACGTTGGCGGCGCTGATCCCGATGCCTTTTTTGGCCTGGTCGACCGCCTACTACGGCAGACTGCTGCACGAGCGCTTTTATCTCGCCCAGGAAGCGTTTGGCGAGATGAACGACCACGTGCAGCAATCGGTTTCCGGCGTGCGTGTGCTGCGTGCGTTTGTGCAGGAAAAGGAAGACATTGAAGCCTATCGCCGGGTCAGTGAAAAAACGCTGGAGCGCAACGTGAGCGTATCGCGGATCGACGCGCTGTTCGAGCCGACGATTGCGATCATTATCGGCTTCAGCTTCCTGATCGGGCTTGGCTATGGAACATACCTCGTCTTTACGAGCGCGATTTCTTTGGGCGATCTGGTCGCTTTTAACCTGTACCTCGGGCTTTTGATCTGGCCGATGTTCGCCTTTGGCTGGCTGGTCAACGTGCTGCAGCGCGGCGGAGCGTCCCACAAGCGCCTCTCCGAGCTTTTGGTGGAACAGCCGGATGTGAAGGAAGTCGCCCACCCGGTGACGGCCGAGACGCCGAATACGGTAGAAGCTCGCCAGTTTTCTTTTGCCTACCCGGGCAGTGAAAAGCCTGCGCTCACTGACATCACCTTTTCGCTCGGGGCAGGCGAGACGCTGGGCATTGTCGGGCGGACGGGGAGCGGGAAGTCGACGCTGTGCCGCGCCCTGTTGCATCAATACGAGTTGAAGGAGCAGTCGCTGTTTGTCGGCGGAGTGCCGATTGAAAAACTGTCATTTGCAGCGCTGCGGGAAAAAATCGCCTATGTGCCGCAGGAGCATTTGCTGTTCTCGCGGACGATTGCGGAAAATGTAGCGTTTGGCCGGCCGCAAGCGACAGAGGCGGAGGTACTGCACGCGCTCAAGCTGGCGGAAATGGGCAATGATCTGGCCCAGTTCCGCGATGGCCTGCAAACGATGGTGGGCGAAAAGGGCGTGACCCTCTCCGGCGGGCAAAAGCAGCGGATTTCGATTGCCAGGGCTTTGCTGCTCGATGCAGGCATCCTCATTCTCGACGATTCGTTGTCGGCGGTCGACGCCCGGACGGAAGAGGCGATTTTGCGTCATTTGCGCGAGGAGCGCGCCGCCAAAACGACGATTATTACCGCTCACCGCCTGTCTGCCGTGCAACACGCCGAGCTGATTCTCGTGCTGGACGAAGGCCGGATTGTCGAGCGGGGAACACATGATGAGCTGATGCAGCAAAACGGCTGGTATGCGGAGCAGTATCGCAGACAGCAAATGGAGCGGGATGTTGCCGGCTAAGCCGTGAAGAGGGAGGGAGAGCGTTTCGTGGGGAAAGAACACGTATGGAAGCGGCTGGCCGCATTTGCGCGGCCGTTTCAAAAGCAAATAGGGGGAGCGCTGATCCTGCTTCTGCTCGGGACGAGTGCGGAGCTGGCGGGACCATTTCTGGCCAAGGCGATGATCGACAATCACATCCTCGCCATCCAGAAGCCCTGGTACGAGTTTGAACAAAAGCCGCAGGTGCCCGAGGACCTGGTGGTTGCGATAAACGATCGCTACTATATACGGGAGGATGCGCTGGCCGATGCGGGCTTGACACCCGGCAGCATCCAGGCGAGCGAAGCGACCGTAGTTGCGGAAGGCACGACGTATTACTTGATCGAGGGAAAAATCGAGCAAAACGGCGAGAAGCAGTTCACGCCCATCGAGCCGGAAAATGGCCGGGAGCGCTTTGCGGTGACGGCGGGCGATGCGGCGGGGACGAGTGCGGCTCCGACAGGAATCCGGCTGACGGGCGAAGAAGTTTTGGCGATGTACCAAAACGACGTGCAGCCGATCATCTGGCTGTCGTTAGGGTACGGAGCGCTGATTTTGCTGTCGGCGTGCTTCAACTACATTCAGATTTTGTGGCTGCAAACGATCGCCCAGCGCATCATTCAACAGATGCGGATGAAGCTGTTCGTGCATTTGCAGAAGCTCCCGGTCTCCTTTTTTGACAAGACGCCGGTTGGCTCGCTCGTCTCCCGCGTGAGCAACGACACCGAGGCGATTCGCGAGCTGTACGTGAGCGTGCTTGCCACGTTTGTGCAAAACGGCATTTATTTGCTCGGAATCTTGATCGCGCTGTTCGTGCTCCAGCCGCAACTGGCCCTGTTCTGCTGTCTGACTGTGCCGCTGCTCGCGCTCTTGGTCTACGTCTATCAAAAGTACAGCTCCCGCTACTACGCGGTGATTCGGGCGAAGCTCGGCGACATGAACGCGACGATCAACGAGATGATTCAAAACATGGCGATTGTCCAGGCGTTTCGCCGCGAGGAAGGCGTGCAAAAAGAGTTTGCGCAGGTGAACGAAAGCTACTTCAAGGTGCGGATGAAGGAAATCAACCTGGAGTCGCTCCTGCTGCGGCCCGCTGTCGACCTGATCTGGAAAATCGCCCTGACCTTGATTATCTGGTACTACGGCTCCGCGTCGTTTCACAGCGTCATTTCGTTCGGGGCGCTGTTTGCCTTCGTAGACTACATGGGTCGCTTTTTCGAGCCGATCAACATGATTATGAACCGCCTGTCGCAAATGCAGCAGGCGACGATCTCGGCCACACGCGTCTTCGATATTTTGGACACGGCGGCCGAATCGCAAACAGCGGGGACGCCAATCGCGCGGCCGCGCGGGGAAGTGGTGTTCGACCAGGTGTCGTTTGCTTACAACGAAGATGAGTACGTGCTGAAAAACGTTTCGTTCACCGCGAAGCCGGGCCAGACGATCGCGCTCGTCGGCCATACCGGATCAGGGAAAAGCTCGCTGATGAACCTCTTGCTCGGCTTTTATCCGGTGACAAAAGGGCGCATCCTGATCGACGGCAAGAACATGCGCAAGATCGACACGCAATCGCTGCGCAGTCATATCGGGCTGGTGCTGCAAGACCCGTTTTTGTTTACGGGCAGCATCGGCTTCAACATTCGCATGTACAACGACGCGATTTCCGATGAAAAAGTCGTGCAGGCCGCCAAGGCAGTGCGGGCCGACGAATTTATTACGCGCCTGCCGCAAGGGTACGACGAGCCGGTTGTCGAGCGCGGCATGACGTTGTCTGCGGGACAGCGGCAGCTCATTTCGTTTGCCCGGGCGCTTGTGGCCGATCCGGCGATTTTGATTCTCGACGAAGCGACGGCGAGCATCGACAGCGAAACCGAGCTGGCGATCCAGGAAGCGCTGCACGTCCTGTCGCGCGGGCGGACGACGTTTATCATTGCCCATCGGCTGTCGACGATCCAGCACGCGGACCAGATTCTCGTATTGTCCCGCGGGGAAATCGTGGAGCGGGGAACGCATGACGAGCTGATGGCACAGGATGGACTGTATCAAAAAATGTACCAGCTTCAACAAGGGAGTCTTTCTGTTAAAGTGAATGGATAGAGGTTTACAGAGGATTTAGGGGAAAGGAGCTTCAACACCATGTCTTCGTCGAGATACACCTTCTGGGTGTTGATCCTGGTGGTAGCCATCTCGGGCTTGAGCCAAGGCTTGAGCATTCCGCTTTTGGCTGTGCTGTTGGAAAAGCAGGGCGTGTCGTCGGTCATGAACGGGCTGAACGCCGCCGCTCTGTACGTGGGGATGGTGCTCGTCTCGCCTTTGCTGGAAATTCCGCTGAGGCGGATCGGCTACCGTTCCACGATTTTGTGGGGAATGCTGCTGCTCACGATTGCGACTGCCCTCATCCCGCTGTTCAGCCACCTGGCTGTCTGGTTTGTGTTGCGCATGCTGATGGGGATTGGCGATTCCAGCCTGCACTACTCCAGCCAGATGTGGGTGACGAAAATCGCCGCGCCGCAAACGCGGGGACGCGACCTGTCCCTGTACGGGCTGGCGTATGGCGTCGGCTTCAGCATCGGGCCGCTTGGCTTGAATTTGTTGCCGCTCGGGCTGTGGGTGCCGTTTGGCGTCTTGCTTTTTTTGTACGCCGTAGCTTTTGTGCTTTTGTCGCGGATTAAAAACGAATATCCCGAACAGCTCAAGCAAACGGAAAAGAAACAAAACAAATACGCCACCGTGCTGCGCATCGGCTGGCTGTCGCTGATTCCTTCCTTTTTATACGGGTTCATGGAGACGTCTTTGAACGGCAGCTTTCCGGTCTACGCGTTGCGCACAGGCTTGTCGCTGGAGTGGGTTTCCCTGATTTTGCCGTCGTTTGTAGTCGGCAGCATTATTTTGCAAATGCCGCTCGGGACGCTGAGCGACCGGATCGGGCGCAGGCAAGTGATGCTCGCCTGTGCGCTTGTCGGGGGGATTGCCTTTTTCCTGTTCCCGCTGGCCGGGGAAAACGTCTGGCTGATGATGCTGCTGCTCGCGCTTGCCGGGGCGGCAGTCGGATCGTTTTACTCGCTCGGTCTGGCCTATTCGGCCGATATTTTGCCTGCCGCCATGGTGCCGACTGCGGGAATTATTGCGGGCATCAACTTCGGGATCGCGAGCATTCTCGCGCCAAACGTCAACGGCGTGCTCATGGAGCTGTGGGAGCCGTGGACGATGTTTTGGCTGATGGGGGCGCTTCTCGTGGTCTTCGCCGCCGCCTGCCTGTTTGCCCGAAACAGCAAGTCCCAGGCAGAGGGCTATCCGCTGCCATTGCAAAAACAAGGCTGATGGATGCCAAAAACGAAGCCATTCTCTGCATGTGTGGAGGATGGCTTTTTGTGCTGCCGGGGTTTCCCAACCATTTTTGCTGAACTGTAAGTTTTCTTCGTAAAAAAGCATAAACGGGCGCAGGGGAGGGAAGCGTATTACTATAGAAGAATTGTTTTTTTGGAAGGGGTTGACCCGATGCTGACTCCGTGCATATTCAAGCGGGGGATCGTCTGGATTTTGTTTTTCGTTCTCAGTCTGGTCATCATCCCGTTTTTTTCCGAAGAGGGGCAGGTTCCGCCGCCAACTCCTGCTACGAATGCGGCTGCGCAGCAGTAACTTCGACTCTGTCCGTGGATGAGGCAAGAAGTCTTCGTTAGAGCAACAAAAGACACGCCAAGCGATTGTGCTGGCGTGTCTTTTTTTCCGAGCGCTTACTTCGAGACGAAGTTTTGCGTGTAGAACGGGCGGCCGTCTTTGATGACGACACCGACGCCCAACTGTTTGAAGTTTTGATTCAAAAGATTTTGCCGATGGCCGGAGGAGTTCATCCAGCCCATGTGGACTTCAATGCCGTCCAGTTGGCCGTAGGCGATGTTTTCGCCCGCGTAGCTGTAGCGGATGCCTGCTTTTTTCAGGCGGTCAAACGGGCTTCCCGTCGTCGGCGAGGTGTGGCTGAAGTAGTTGTGCTGCGCCATGTCGTTGCTGTGCGCCCTGGCGACAGCCGCGACCTGCTCGTCCCAGGTCAGGACAGGCAATTTGGCGCGCAGCCGAGCGACGTTCAGCAAGTCGAAATTTTCTTTCTCATAAGCGATGGCGGCTTGCTTGATCTGGGCGTCTGTCAGCTTCGGCTGCGCCGGCAACTGTGTATAGACAATCGGGTACATCAGGCCCATGGCGATCGTGGCGAAGTGCTCTGGCGTGGAGATGCGGACACCTGCGACTTTGTTGCCGCCCAGTTGATCGATGGAAAAGGTGATGACCTGATTGTTTTGAAGATAAGTCGGATGTTTGAGCGTATTGTCCTGGATGCGCAGCGATGGAGTAATAGCCAGAGTGTTCTGTGGCGCTCCCCATGCCTCCTGCAACGCTTTGGTGGTGGAACCGATCGTGATTCCCCCGATATTGATCTTCGCTCCGTTCGTAAACAGCGTGACGACTTTGCTGTTTTGGATGCCCACCTGTATGTAGTTGTTCAAATCTTTGTTGTAGATCCACCATTCTACTCCGGTGTGGCTCGGGTCTTTGCGTGCGGGCTTGCCCAGCTTTTGCTCGACCTGAGCGGCGCTCATTCCGAGCTGGATGCCGTACGTGGACACCGATTTGACTGCTTGCTCTGCGGCTGCGACAGGAGCGGCGGACACACCAAAAACGGGTGACAACTGGCCGAGCAGAGCCAGTGAAAGACCTAAGGCGAGGATGCTGATTGCTTTTTTCTTGTGCATATGTCTACCTCCTCGAAGTGGAATTGCCTTGGTTGTTACCAGTATCAGTGCAAAGACGGGCCAAAAACAGAGTCAAAGGAAGCAAATCTGTTACGAAAAAAGGAAAAACCTCCGAATAGACGATCGGAGGTTTCACGTTTTGCGGTCGTAGACGACGTATGTTTTCGCGAGCAAGTCATGCCAGCCTTGCTTTTGCGGATTCCATGCCACCCACAAATAGCCGAGCCCAAAAGGCAGCGTGGACAAAAACTTGCCAATCACTTCGCGCAGGATGACCTGGCCGCCCGACAGGTTGCCCCGGGACTGTCTGGCACTAATGACCCGGATTCCGGTAATCAGCTTGCCCAACGTCTGTCCCGTCCACCAGGTCAGAAGGATCATGTACAACAGTCCGAACAGCGCCTCCATCAGATCGATCAACGAAAAAAAGTCGCCGGATACGCCCATGGCGCGCCGCAGCGGATTGAACACGAGCAGGCTGACGCCGACCAGAAACAGGGAGTCCAGCAGGGAGGCCGCTACGCGTATCCAAAAGCCTGCGAAGTGGTGCTCGCGAGGCGGCTCCTGCCAGCCGTCCGGCTCTTGCCTTGCCATGAGGTCGCTCATTCCTCTCACTCCTTTTTAAAACGACGGGATGAATTGGTACAGGAGCCGCGGCGAGCTTTGGCGCTGCACGAGCTGCGCAAGCCCGAGCGGATCAGGGTTGGACCAGTGCTGCTTCAGGCTGAACAACAGCTTGCTGATGGAGAGCTGGTCATTGTAGCGCACGACCATCGCTTCCTGCTCGCCAGAGAGCGAGAGTGCATGCCGGGTCGCTTCTTCCAGATCGCCAAATTCGTCGATCAGTCCGAGCAGCTTGGCTTGCTCGCCGGAGTAGACGCGGCCATCGGCAATTTCTAAGACGCGCTGGCGGGAGAGATTGCGGCCTTTGACGATTACATCGACGAATTTTCGGTAGCTCTCGTTGACCAGCGACTGGAAAATTTGCCGCTCGGGATCGGTCAAAGGGCGCGCCGGGCTGCCGATGTCTTTGTAGCGCCCGCTTTTGATCGCGTACTGTTTGACGCCCAGCTTGGCTGCGGCCTCGTTGTAATTAAACAGTTGAAAAATGACGCCGAGACTCCCGGTCAATGTATTCGGATTGGCAAAAATCGCATCGCCAGCCGTTGCCAGGTAGTAGCCACCCGACGCAGCGGTCGAGCCCATGCTGACGACGATCGGGATGTCGCGCAACTGCTTGAGCCGCATCAGCCGGGTATGCAACTCATCCGTAGCGACGACCTCGCCGCCAGGGCTGTCGATCCGGAGCACGAGCGCCTTGACCATGTCGTCTTCCTCGACCCGCCGCAGTTGCTCGGCGAGCAGTTCTGCCATCGAAGGCATCCCGGAAGCGTTCGGCTCCCCGGAAATGACGCCGTTTACGAACAACTGCACAATTTTGTTGCTGCCTGACCCGTACACGACGTTTTCCTCCCAGGAGAATCCGGGGGTGTCGGCCAGCTCCTTGTAGCTTCCGGCCAAGCCTTCTACCGTTATTCCCGCGACAAAGACGACCAGCACGATCAGGAGCGCCACCCATTTTTTTCGTTGCATGAAAACCACCTCCCCCTTAGCATGAGCCGCGAGGGGAAGAGTTACGCATCGGGCCGGGCTTGGAAAAACAGGGAGTGCAAAAACTGGGCGAGAGACTATTTGTGCAATTTTCAAACTATTGCGGTACAATAATATAGTTACATAGATTAAAGCAAACGCATTTACCGCAATTAGGGGGATGACCATGATTATTCAAGTGACCGATTTGACGAAAAGCTACGGAGAGTTTCAGGTGTTAAAAGGAATTACGACACAGGTGGCGGAAAAGGAAGTCGTGTGTGTCATCGGGCCGTCGGGCTCGGGCAAAAGTACTTTTTTGCGCTGTCTGAACCAACTGGAGCAAATGACGGGCGGGAGGATCGTCATTAACGGGCATGACTTGTCAGACCCCAAGACAGATATCAACAAGGTCAGGGAAGAAGTCGGGATGGTGTTCCAGCGCTTCAACCTGTTTCCGCATAAAACGGTTCTGGAAAACGTCATGCTGGCGCCGATCAAGGTCAAAAAGCTCGCGCAAGAAGAAGCGCGCAAGCAGGGTCTGGCGCTTCTGAAAAAGGTCGGGCTGGAAGACAAGGCCGACGTGTACCCGGAGCGGTTGTCCGGGGGCCAGATGCAGCGGGTGGCGATTGCCCGCGCGCTGGCGATGAACCCGAAAGTCATGCTGTTCGACGAGCCGACCTCCGCCCTCGACCCGGAGCTGGTGGGTGAGGTGCTGACCGTCATCAAAAACTTGGCCAAGGAAGGGATGACGATGGTCGTGGTCACGCACGAGATGGGATTTGCGCGGGAAGTCGGCGACCGCATCATTTTCATGGATCAGGGCGTGATTATGGCAGAAGGAAGCCCCGAGGAACTTTTTGACAACACCAGCCACGAGCGGCTGCGTTCTTTCCTCGGAAAAGTTCTGGCCTAAAAGGCAAGGCACCAGTTGCTTCGCGAAAGAGCGAGGCGTTGGTGCCTATTACTTGGCCTCATCGAGCAGTTGCGATACGGTGACAAAGCGGTAGCCTTGCGAGCGCAGGTCACTGATTAGCTCCTGCAGGGCGGCCACGGTTTGCTTCTGGTTCAGGCCGCCATCGTGAAACAAAATGATGTCGCCGGACGACACGTTGCTTTTCACGGTTTTCGCAATGACAGACGCCGTTCTCGCCAGCGACCAGTCTCGCGGATCGACCGACCAGTGAATGATGTCGTACCCGCTCGCCTGGACGGCGTTCATGACGTCGTGGGTCATGACACCCCCGGCGGGACGGTAGTATTGGGCGAGAATGCCCGTCGTCCTCAGGATGGAGCGCTCTGCTTGCTTGATGTCCTCGTACACCTCGTGCTCTGTCAGCTTGTTTAAGTCAAAATGGTGGTAGCCGTGATTGCCGATCTCGTGTCCGGCCTTGTAAATCCATTGCAGCACCTTTGGATGCTTGTCCACCTGGGAGCCGAGCACGAAAAAGGTGGCGGGCACCCGGTTTTTATGGAGCACCTCCAAAATTTTCGGGGTGTAGGTGGCATCCGGACCGTCGTCAAAGGTCAGGGCGACTACCTTTTTGTTCGTGTCGATCCGGTGAATCGGTTCGTAAGAGGGGAGCAGTTCCCGGGCGGTAACAGGAGATATCCCGTAGCCGAGCAGGCAGGCAAGCAACAAAGCATACAGCACGACGCGGCTCATGACGGACGCCCTCCTTTTGATTGAGATAGTTTAGGTTCACCCTCCGCTCTGGAAAACATGCTGCCAAAAGAAAACAGCGCCCGGTGCGCACAGGCGATATGTTAAAATGAAAGGACTGTACATGGGAGAGGAGAGAATGAAGTGGAACTCCGCGGTATTTTGCACGGTCTGAGCCACGATTATCACGGGAGAGAAAAGCCGGTCGACTACTATTTGAACATCGGCGAAGACCGTCTGCCTTTAAATGAATGGCTCGGCAGCGAACTGACCATTTCCTATCTGGGCCAAAAAAATTGCATCGCCTGCGGGCGCAAAACGAACAAAACGTTCAACAGCGGGTACTGCTACCCCTGTTTTACCAAACTGCCGGAAAATGACTTGTGCATCGTCAAGCCGCACGAATGTCATTTTGACCAAGGGACGTGCCGGGACGAGAGCTTCGGCGAGCAATACTGCATGATCCCGCACTACGTCTATCTGGCAGTTTCCAGCGACATCAAGGTCGGACTGACGCGCAAGCACAACCAGCTCAAACGCTGGGTCGATCAGGGGGCGATTCGCGCGATCCCGATTGCGGAAGTGCCGACGCGCCGGATGGCGGGAGAACTGGAGTACCATCTTAGCCAGTTTTTGCCGGACAAGACCAACTGGCGCAAAATGCTCAAGGGCGACGTCAAGGAAATCGACCTGATTGCTATGCGCGACGAGGTGTACAGCCATTTTCCCGAACCGTTCAAACCTTTCCAATACAGGGAAGACGAATGGGTGGATATTACATATCCGATTTTGGAGTCGCTGGACAAGATCAACTCGAAAACGTTGGACAAAGAGGAGCAGCTCGGCGGGCGGCTGATCGGCGTCAAGGCGCAGTACCTGATTTTTGAGAACGGCGTTTTCCAGGTGCGAAAGCACGCCGGCTACCAGGTAGAGATCACGGCAAGCCACTCTGCATAAGTTCAGGCAAACTCCCCACACTTAAAAAAGCAGGCCAAGCTGAAGGGGGAGCTTTTTCGTGGATGGAGAAATCGAGTACACCCAGCCGTTGACGGGGACTTTGGCGGAAGCGGTAGAAGCGCAAAACGACAAGCAGCTAGGGGTGCCTTATTCGCCGCTTGCCCAGATGTGGCAGGTGAACCCCGGGGCCGAAGCCGTCGAGACGGAAGGCGCAAAAGCCGATCCGTCCAAAAGCCCGGGCCACTAACAGCAAAGCAAAACGCGAAAAACGGCAGCCGTTGAAGTGGGGCTGTCGTTTTTTTCAAGCAGGCAAACATTGTCCAGGACGGTGTGGTATTCTTTTACAAGAGAGAATGACTACATAACGAAAAGCGAGGGAATCGACCATGACCATGAAAGCGTATTTGTACAGCAAATGCGATACATGCCGCAAAGCGAAAAAATGGCTGACAGACCACAAGGTGAGCTTCGAGGAAGTGCCGATTGTCGATGCGCCGCCTTCCAAGGAAGAGCTTCGTCGGATTTGGCAGACGAGCGGGCTTGACCTGCGCAAGTTTTTCAATGTCAGCGGCGTGCAATACCGCGAGCTTGGGTTAAAGGACAAGCTGCCGACGATGACAGACGAGGAAATGCTTGACTTGCTCGCTTCCAACGGAAAGCTCATCAAGCGCCCTCTCTTGGCGAGCGATGATACAGTGACGCTGGGCTTCAAGGAAGACGAGCTGGAAAAAGCGTGGGGAGGCAAGTAGGGGATGCGCCAACCGTCCAAAAGACTGCAAAACTTGTCTGCCGCGATTTTTTCCGAGATGGCTGCGCGAAAAAAAGAAGTCGCGAAGAAAAGGACCGTGTACGACTTGAGTATCGGCAGCCCGGACCAACCGCCTGAAGACCAGTTGCTCGAAACATTGCTCGCTGCTGCCAGACAGCCGGGCGCATTTGGCTACGCCTTGAGCGAGGGTACCGGAGCTTTTCGCGAAGAAGTGGCGCGCTGGTATCAATACCGCTTTGGCGTGGAGCTTGCGCCAGACGGCGAGGTTCATTCCTTGATGGGCTCGCAGGATGGACTCGCGCACTTTGCTTTGGCCTGGACCGATCCGGGCGACATCGTGCTCGTGCCTGACCCCGGCTACCCGATTTACGAGGGGAGCGTGCATCTGGCCGGGGCGATGCCTTACCGGATGCCGCTGCGCGCGGAAAACGGCTTTTTGCCCAGGCTCGCAGACATCCCGGACGAGATCGCGGCTCGTGCGAAGTTCATGATTCTGAACTATCCGAACAATCCTGTATCGGCTGTGGCCACCGTCGACTTTTTTGCAGAGGTCGTCGCATTCGCCAAGCGTCACGACATCATCGTCGTGCACGACCTCGCTTATTCGGAGATGGCTTTTGACGGCTATCGCCCGCCCAGCTTCCTGCAAGCGCCGGGAGCCAAAGAGGTCGGGATCGAGTTCAATTCGTTTTCCAAGAGCTTTAACATGGCAGGCTGCCGCATTGCGTATGTAGTCGGCAACAGCGAGATCATAAAGCCGCTGGCCATCGTCAAGTCGAATGTCGACTACGGCGTCTTTTTGCCTGTCCAGCAGATGGCGGTCGCGGCTTTGCGCATGGACCGGGAAGCAGGCGGCAAGAGCAGCGTCGGCCCTGTCTATCAGGAGCGCCGCGACGTCTTGCTGGCAGCACTGGCCGAGGCGGGCTGGGACATTGTGCCGCCGAAAGCGACGATGTTCGTCTGGGCACCCGTGCCAACTGGCTGGACGTCCCGCGAGTTTGCCATTGCGCTATTGGAGGAGGCAGGGGTGGTCGTCATTCCTGGTAGCGCCTTTGGCGACGAAGGGGAAGGCTACGTCCGGATTGCGCTCGTGCAAAGCCCGGAAGTATTGCGCCAGGCCGCTCGCTCGATTGCGGAGTCAGGCATTTTGGCGAGAAAAACAGGGGCATAGGCGCAGGCTGGCCGGCAAATGAGGGACGGTGTGGCAAATCGGCGTCGGCGAATGGTTTGAAAGTTACACGTATTCCTGTGCCGGATTTGGAAAAAGCTACAGATATTGAAGTGAGGAAACAGGCGATTGCGGAGCATGGCCTGAGGTATTCGCTTGCGGTCGTCGACGAAAAGGTCGATGCGCTGCCGGATGGACATGTCTCTGTTTTTGGCCTGTTTGACGAGAGGCTCCAGCGCGCCATTTTCTGGCAGGCGAAAAGGGTTTCAAGCTGGTCCCCAAAACGTCTGTTCAGAATTTTGTGGAGCGAAGAGGAATCCTAGAATGTTCGTCTAATTATGTATGTGTAATGGATTGTACCCGATAGGAGGATATGTAAGCGATGGAATTCCCGAAAAATCTACGTTACAGTGAAGAGCATGAGTGGGTGCGAGTAGAAGGCAACAAAGCGTATATCGGAATCACCGCTTTTGCTCAATCAGAGCTGGGTGACATCGTGTTTGTCGAGTTGCCAGAGGTAGGCTCGACAATTCAACAGGATGAGCCATTTGGCAGTGTGGAATCGGTAAAGACCGTTTCCGAGCTGTACGCTCCTGTATCTGGCAAAGTAGTGGAAGTAAACGGCGAACTGGAAGACGCACCAGAACTGGTGAACTCTTCGCCTTATGAGCAGGCCTGGATGATCGCTGTCGAGCTGTCCGACACAGCCGAGCTGGACAAGCTGCTGGATGCCGACAAGTACGAGGCAATGGTAAAAGAATAGTTTGCAGACACACAAAAAGCCGGGGCATTGTTGCTCTGGCTTTTTTAGCTTTTTGGCAAAAGCCAGTCGACCGTTGCCGCAGTGGAGGGAGGAAACAGGAGAAAACGCTACAGGTACTTGGGCCTCTAGCGAGGAAGCGGAGACTGGCCGCCTGCGGGGAAAAAGGAAAACCGCGTCCAAAGTGGAGGATTCAGGGAAGCGGGTTCAAGGTGGACGCTTAAAGGCAGATACAAAAGAAAAAAGGCTTCGCCGAGCCGCTAAAGCTTGGCGAAGCCTTTCTATGATAAAACGTCAAAACCTCAAACCACTACCTAAGCTTAAACGAGCGCACCGTATCGTTCAGCTCTTCTGCCATCTTCGCGAGCATGGTCACGGCTGCGGAAATTTCTTCCATCGACGCGTTTTGCTCTTCTGCTGCCGCTGCGACGGTTTGCGAATTGCCGGCGGACTGGATGGCGATTTGCGAAATATGGTCGATCGCTGCGACGATCGTTTGCATTTCCTGGCTGATTTTTTTCATTTCCGCCGACACTTCGTCTGTGCGGGTAAGCAAGTGGGCGGTAGAGTCGGAAATTTGCTCGAAGGCGGTTCCGGTCGCGGTGACCAGCGTCATGCCTTCCCCGAGGATGATGGAGCCGTGGCTCATGGCGGAGATGGCCGATTCGGTATCGCGCTGAATGTCCGTGACGAGGCTGCTCACCTGTTCGGCGGCCGAGCTGGACTGTTCCGCCAACTTGCGCACTTCGTCAGCGACAACGGCAAAGCCTCGTCCTTGCTCCCCGGCTCTGGCGGCTTCGATCGCTGCGTTTAAGGCAAGCAGGTTGGTCTGGCTGGCAATCGAGGTAATCAGCGCGATCATTTGGCCGATTTCCTGGGAGCGCTGTCCAAGTGCGTTGACCACCGCTGCGGTTTGCTCCATTTGTCCGTGAATTACCGTCATGTGCTCCACTGTCTTCGCGGCCATCTGGTTTCCTTCTGCAGCCTGGCGATTGGCATCGCGAGTAGAGGAGCTGACTTCCTCGATGCCTTTTTCCATCAACGAAATATGCTGGGCGATTTCGTTGATGACATCGCTGCCCTGATTGGTCGCGTCCACCTGCTGCTCTGTTCCGTAGGCGATCTCCTGCACAGACTGGGCAATTTGCTCCGTCGCTTTGCTCGTCTGCTCTGCGCTCGCCATCAGTTGTTCGGAAGTAGCGGCGACTTGCTGGGCGCTGTAGCTGACCTGGCTGAGCGTTTCGCGCAAGGTGGCGGTCATCGTATTGAAGCGGCTTGCCATGACGCCCATTTCATCGGCTGTCTTGACGTCCATCGTAGCGGTGAAAT
This sequence comes from Brevibacillus sp. FW301-21C12A, assembly GCF_058788915.1. Classification (NCBI taxonomy): domain Bacteria; kingdom Bacillati; phylum Bacillota; class Bacilli; order Caryophanales; family Paenibacillaceae; genus Brevibacillus; species Brevibacillus sp. FW301-21C12A. The sequence goes on along the minus strand of NZ_JBYTBG010000024.1, from coordinate 14,714 downwards.
CGCCGGAGGAGAGAGCTTGAGAAAGCTGGTTGGCCTTGTTGATTTGTCCGGTCAAATACTTGCTGAAAAAATAAATGACGGCAATCAGGATCAACAGCCCAAGCAGACTGACAGCGAGAAGCCGGTAAGCCAGAGCGTTCAGAGGCTTGGCAAATTCATTTTCCGGCATGACGAGCGCGATAGTCCAATTTGTGTCAGGGATTTTTTGGAAATAGACGCGATTGACGCCATTGTCATCGGAAAAAGTTGTCATGCCTTCATTTTCAGCGAGAAGAGCGGGGCCGATCTCTGCGAGCGACGCGTTGCTGTCGGTTTGCACGGATTGGACCATCAGCTTGTCCGACTGGGGATGGGACAAGTACTTGCCGTTCTGATCCAGCAAAAAGGCCCAGCCCGTCTCGCCTACTTTTGTACCCGAGACCATCGCTTGAATATCCGTGAGCGTGATGTCGTCTGTCGCTACACCCAAAAGCTTTTTGTCTGGGGAGTAAAACGGAGCTACGACTGTCGTCATGGAGACTTTGGAAATCTCGTCATAGTACGGCGGTGAGTAATTTGTCGGTTTTTGGGTCGACGCACCGATCTTGTACCACTCTTGCTCAGGATAGTTATAGGACGATGTACTGTACTCGTACGTAATGCTCACCTTGCCGTCTTTTTTGGCAGCGTAAGTAGCAACGAACTGCTTGCTCGGATCAAAAGCGTAAGGCTCCATGAAAATTCCCATGCCAACAGACGTTTCGTTGACGAGAACTGTTTTGCTCAGCAGGGAATCCAACTGCTCCAGCGAATAAGTAATGGGGCTCATTTCGATGACGCGCGCCATGTTCAGCGTCACCTTGCTGTGTGCTTCCAGTTCTTTCTCCACTTTGCTGCCGAGCACGTCCAACTGGTAGTTCATCTTCTCCGTCAGTTCCTTGTTCAACTGGGCGTGGGAAAACATGAAGGCCATGCTCATCAGAAGTACTAAGGTAAGGACAATGACTGGAAGGGTAATCGCAAGTGTCCGGGCGCGAAGACTTTTAAAACGAAACATAAAACCGCTCTCCTTTTATTGTGACTAGCTGACTAACTATTCTCTTTATCGGCGTGATTCAAACTTCTTTGCACGATTTTTAGGCATGTACCGACAAAAACTTCAAACTAATCAGAAAACGGTGTTCAAACGCAGGCAAATCGAGTACAATGGTATGACAATTTGTTTTGCCATAAACCGATTGGTATCTTTTTGCGGTAGAGCAGCAGAGGGATTACGGGTTACAATGCGGATACAGACAGAGAGTTTCGACCAGACGCTTCTAACGCTTTCGCTGTTTGGCGAAGAAGGAGGGAGACTATTTATGAGTTTTTGTTGCGGTGCAGGAATGGTAGGTTCCGTAGGCTCAGTCCGTCATTATAAAACGCTTGTACACAATGTCCCCATCATGTTTTGTCCTGTTTGTGACAGAATTGAGGTTCATCCCGGTATTGAGGGAGAGTACGAAATTTTAGTAGAATATGCTCAAGGGGATCAGGCGCCCGAAGTCGATTTCGCCGATTTTGTGAGTGTTGACAATACATCGGAGTTGTTTGAGAATTGTACCATGACGGATGAAGCAGCCAGCTTCGCCGATGTTTTGAAGCAGCAGATTGATATCTCCTTGGATTTGCTCGGTATTGCCAAGGAGTTAAAGGATGAAGAGTGGCGCGAAGCACTCATGATTCGTTTAAAACGGTTAAGCGAGCGACTGAAGCAGTACAATAAACGCAAGCAGGTGTCGCAAAAAAGCGCATGACCTTTAGTTGACGTGGGAGGCAGTGTGAATGTTTCATTTGAAAGGCGTTCACCACATCGCATTGAATTGCAGCGATGTCGTGAAGGTAGCTCGGTTTTTTAAGGACATTTTGGAAGTCCCCATCCCGGAAGAGAATATGGTGGAAGGAGCGCCTGTCTACTTTCAAATCGGCACATACACACGGATCGGTCTCCATCCGCACGACGGGGCGGAAGGCAAAGGCGGCGTAGGGCAGGTCGATCACCTCGCTTTCTCGGTAACGAGCCGCGCTGAGCTCGACTATCTGGTCGACAAGCTCGAGGCGGAAAACATTTGCTACCGTGGCCCGATCACGCAGCCTACGAGCTACAATTTGTATTTTGAGACACCGGATGGTCACCATCTGGAAGTCCGACTGGATAAAGACGAATTTGATGAATAACGGATGGATCAGAAGAGCATCTGCGGCCGCGGGTGCTCTTTTCGTTTTTGCGCAACAGATGAAAAAGCCTGTCGAGAAAAAGTCGGCCGCCCTGACAAGACCCGACAGTGGTTCTCATCCCTCGCCAAAGGATTCGACTGAGCGAGCCACGAACCCAATGGGAGAAGAGAGGGGGACGGATTTTTATGATCGGAATTGGCAGACTGCTTTACGAGGTAGGCGAGCGCCTACAAAAGAAAACGCATTTGCACTATATGACAGCAGGCTGGGAAAAGCGGATCGGGATCGTCGTCGACGACACGCAGTCGCGCTGGCAACTCACGATATCAAAAGGCAGCATTTCGGCAGGCGTCTGGGAGGAGGAGCAGTCCGCCGATCTGATCGTCAGGGGCGGCGAGCGGCAGATGGAGATGCTGTTTGGCGGAGACGAGCTGGTCTACACCTTGGCCAAGCAGCAGGTGAAAATAGCAGGGACATTGCGCGACCAGTTGAAGCTGGATGCGATTTTGCGCTTGACGTGCAAATAAAAGCTGGCTGATCCCGTTTCCAAATAAAGGCGCCCGCATGTGCTATAATGAGGAAGAAACGATGGGGGAGGCGCAAATATGTCTGATAGCTTGGCGTTGAAAGAAACAGTCGCTGCACGTGCGCGAAACATTGACGAAACATTCAGTCACTTGCACGCGAATCCGGAAATTAGCTGGCAGGAAGTCGAGACGACGAAGTACTTGGCCGAGAGAATGCAAGCACTGGGGCTTGCAGTCACTACTTTTGCAGATTGTACAGGGCTTGTCGCGGAGTGGGGAGAAGGGAAGCCTGTCGTCGGGCTGCGCACCGATATCGACGCGCTGTGGCAGGAAGTAGACGGAGAGTGGCGCGCCAATCATTCCTGCGGGCATGACGCGCACATGACCATGATTGTCGAAACGGTAGAGGCGTTGATCGCTTCCGGGTACAAGCCTCCGGGCACGCTGAAAGTTTTGTTCCAGCCCGCTGAGGAAAAAGGAACAGGCGCCTTGAAGCTCGTGGAAAAAGGCGTCGTGGACGACATCGACTATTTGTACGGCGTCCATCTGCGCCCGATTCAGGAAATGGCGAACGGGACGGCGGGGCCAGCCATCTACAACGGCGCCGCGATGTTTTTGTACGGAGAAATTACAGGCGTATCTGCACACGGAGCAAGGCCGCACCTCGGAATCAACGCGATTGAAGTCGCGGGTGCGATCATTTCCGGGATCGGACAAATTCACATCAATCCGATGGTTCCGGCGACAGTGAAAATGACCATGCTGCAAGCCGGAGGAGAGAGCTACAACATCATTCCGGACAAAGCGAGATTCGCCCTTGACTTGCGGGCGCAAACCAACCAGGCGATGGATGAGCTAGTCGGGCGCGTCCGCCAGATGATCGAAGGGATCGCGACATCCTACCAGGCGTCGATCGAACTTACGGCCGGATCGCGAATGGTGGCGGCGGAAGTCGATGAGGAAGCGAAGGAGCTGATGGAGCAAGCGATTGTCGACGTGCTCGGGGTGGACAACCTCAAGGCGGCGCCTGTCAGCCCGGGAGCGGAAGACTTTCATTATTACACTGTAGAGCGTCCGCACATCAAGGCGACGATGCTGGCTCTCGGCTGCGATTTGCAGCCTGGACTGCACCACCCGCAGATGAAGTTCGAACGGTCGGCACTCCGCGACGGCGTCCAGATTCTCAGCCGTGTCATCGTGCGCACGTTTGACAAGCTCGGAGAAAATGCCTCCCGCTAAGCGAATGCGCTGGAAGACCCGCTCATGCAGCGGGTTTTTTGTGTAAGCCATGGCGCAGGCACCATCCAGGGCTGGCGGATCAAGGCGGGCCGCTGTCCAGGCACTTTGTCGCGCCAACTGGTCAGACCAGCGAATTTTCAAAATATCCATTCATTTACGAAAGGGTGGACATAGAGTCGAAGAACTGAAATACTGTAGGGTGGGGAAAACTACTGGGGAGGCTATTCACACATTCTCCACAAGAGATTATAAAATTATGTGGCTTATTTGATTGAATGTGATATACTAATTACAAATCGAACGACATTGAGAAAAGTTACTTTACTTGGATATACATTTTGGGAAGGAGATCGTTCACACATGGAAACCAATACGGTTCACAAGCTTTCTGACATTCTGGGAGCTACACAGGTTTACCGCAACCTGCCTGTAGCTGGGCTCGTTGAGATGGCAGTAAAGCGTGGCGAAGGGATTTTGACCGACAAGGGGGCGCTCAATGCGCTGACAGGCAAGTTTACCGGCCGTTCGCCAAAGGACAAATTTGTGGTGGACGAAGCTTCCGTACACGATAAGATCAACTGGGGTCCGGTGAATCAGCCGATTTCTCCGGAGAAGTTCCAGGCACTCCAGCAGGACGTGCTGCAATACTTGCAAGGCAAAAGCGAGCTGTTTGTATTTGACGGTTTTGCTGGTGCAGACACAACCTACCGTCTGCCAATCCGGGTCGTAACCGAATACGCTTGGCACAGCCTGTTTGCGCGCCAGTTGTTCATCCGTCCATCTGCAGAGGAGCTGGCGACACACGAGGCTGAGTTCACCGTGCTTTACGCACCTGGCTTCAAAGCCAATCCATCTGTACACGGAACCAACTCCGAGACTTTCATCGTTCTGAGCTTCGAGCAAAAGACCGTTTTGATCGGTGGCACCGAGTACGCGGGCGAGATGAAAAAGTCGATCTTCAGCGTCATGAACATGCTGTTGCCTGAGCGCAACGTTTTGTCCATGCACTGCTCGGCCAACGTGGGCAAAGACGGGGATGTCGCCCTGTTCTTCGGGCTGTCCGGTACAGGCAAAACAACGCTGTCCGCTGACCCGAACCGCTTCCTGATCGGGGACGACGAGCACGGCTGGTCTGACAATGGCGTATTCAACATCGAGGGCGGCTGCTATGCAAAATGCGTCAAGCTGTCCGAAGAGGGCGAACCGCAAATCTGGAACGCGATCCAGTTCGGTACCGTACTTGAAAACGTCGATGTAGACCCGGCTACCCATGTCGCCGACTACGACAGCACGAAGTACACAGAAAATACGCGCGCAGCCTATCCGGTAGACGCAATCTCCGGCGCTGTGATTCCAGGTGTAGGCGGTCAGCCAAACGTCATCATCTTCCTGACAGCCGATTCGTTCGGCGTGCTGCCTCCAATCTCCAAACTGAACAAAGAGCAGGCGATGTACCACTTCCTGTCCGGCTACACGAGCAAAATGGCTGGTACAGAGCGCGGCGTAACGGCTCCGCAAACCGAGTTCTCCACGTGCTTCGGCTCTCCTTTCCTGCCGCTGCACCCGGTTGTGTACGCAGAAATGCTCGGCAAAAAAATTGACGAGCGCGATGTGCAAGTATATCTCGTAAACACAGGCTGGACGGGTGGCCCTGTCGGTGTTGGACAGCGCATGAAGCTCTCCTACACGCGTGCGATGGTAACGGCAGCGCTGAACGGCGATCTGGAAAAGGTAGAGTACGTGGAAGACCCAACGTTTGGCGTACAAGTGCCGACCACTTGCCCGAACGTACCGGCAGAAGTGCTTCAGCCGCGCAACACATGGGCAAACAAGGAAGACTACGACAAGCAAGCTGCCGAACTGGCTGCACGCTTCATCGAGAACTTCCAGAAGAAGTTCCCGGATGCAACAGACATTGCGAAAGCAGGTCCAAAAGCGTAAGCAACGGCTATATATATGGAGGAAACGGCTGGACAATAGCGTCTAGCCGTTTTGTTTTGTCCAAGGCGAGAGCGGCCAGGCAACGCTGCCAATCAGCAGGCTGTGGACAGGGCCGCTATCACAGCTTTTCCATTTGACTCGCGCAAAAGGGTCAGGTAAGCTTCCATAGGAGGCTTTTTCAGCGAATGGAAACGAGCGGATTGGATACATAACCAACACGAGGCAAGCTGCTGAACTGGCTGTACGCACCTGTGCCTTTTTTTGTGGCGCTCGGGAGGCGAATCGGGAGAAAAGTTCCTGGAAAATGCCAGGCGATGTATTGGAAAAAGTTGCATGGGAGTGTTCATTGAAAATAAAGTGTTAGACTGAAAAATAAAGTGTTAGACCGTGAAAATAAAGTTGTAGTCTGATCGCGAGCAAAGCTAACGGGCAGAACCCTTCAACAGCACCCTTCCGATAGCTTTCTATATAATGCTGAATCTAGGTACATTCCCTAAGTATATTTCATAAGATAATTTGAAAAATGCGTGAAGGGAATGAAAAAAATGTACAATGTTCCTTATATGTATCCATATCCATATCCATATCATGTAAATGTACCAATGTATAACTATGGAGGACAGAATGTTTACAGGACTATGCCTCCTGATACATGGCATGATAATCGATTGGTTTCTCAGTTGAAAGATTATGGACCTGAACCGTTTGTAGTTAATATCAATCAGGCTTCGAAGCAAAACAGTACGTATCGTACCGCTTTATGGACAGGAAATCATTTGCAAGTTACATTGATGAGTATTAACGTTGGCGAAGATATCGGGTTGGAAATTCACCCTAACGTTGACCAATTCCTTCGTATTGAACAAGGTCAAGGGATTGTTCAAATGGGCAAGAGTAAAAATAATTTAAGCTTTGTAAGAAAAGTCTCTGATGACTTTGCCATTGTGGTACCCGCTGGAACATGGCACAATGTAACTAATACAGGCAATATCCCGCTAAAACTTTATTCGATATATGCACCTCCACACCATCCACATGGTACTGTACATGTAACTAAAGCTGATGCTATGGCAGCCGAATAATAATTACTGTGAGTAATAAATTATAATTTTTTACACCCAAGGAATGAACAACATATCCTTGTTGTTGCTGAACTAACGGGATACGTTAGTTGAACAAAGACAGCGGCAGTCTAAGACTTTATTTTTCAAGTCTTGGTCCGCCGCTGTTTCATTTTTATTGTCAGTCTAATACTTATTTTTGGAAGTCTGGCGATTTTTAATCTCATAAAACGCGTTAAATCGCGCCTCTGAGTCTAAAACTTTATTTTCACGGGACAGGGAGAAAATGCTTACGTGGCCGTTGTATTTGGGAAGGTTTTTGGAAGCAAAAACGGACTTTCTAAATATAATGATATAAAAAATACAGATATGTTTCATTCCTTGATTTATAATTATTCTTATTATAAGATAGTTATTGAGAATGGATTGAGAATTACCAACTCACTTTTGTGTATGGAGGGAATTCAGATGACAGCAGTACCGCATTTGCAAATAAAAAACCTTCGCGCCAAGATCGAGGACAAAGAGATCCTCAAAGGTTTGAACCTGGAAATCAAGGGCGGCGAAGTGCACGCGATCATGGGACCGAATGGTACCGGTAAATCGACACTGGCATCTACGCTGATGGGCCACCCGAAATACGAGGTAACCGATGGCGAAGTGCTTATCAACGGCGACGACCTTCTGGAAATGGAAGTAGACGAGCGCGCACGCGCAGGTCTGTTCCTGGCGATGCAATACCCATCCGAAATTAGCGGCGTAACCAACTCCGACTTCCTGCGTTCCGCGATCAACGCGCGCCGTGGCGAAGGCAACGAAATCTCCCTGATGAAATTCATCCGCGAGATGGACAAAAAGATGAGCACGCTGGAAATGGACGATTCTTTTGCGCACCGCTACCTGAACGAAGGCTTCTCCGGCGGGGAGAAAAAGCGCAACGAGATTTTGCAAATGATGCTCCTGGAGCCAAGCATCTGTATCCTGGACGAAATCGACTCCGGTCTCGACATCGACGCGCTGAAAATCGTAGCCAACGGTGTAAACGAAATGCGTTCTGCTGACCGCGGTTTCCTGATTATCACGCACTACCAGCGTTTGCTGAACTATGTGAAGCCTGACTTCGTACACGTCATGATGCAAGGTCGTATCGTGAAGTCCGGTGGTCCTGAGCTGGCTGAACGCCTGGAGGCAGAAGGCTACGACTGGATCAAGGAAGAGCTCGGCATCGAGGACGAAACCGTTAACGCCAACGTGTAGGAAGAAGGAGGCAGCAGTGAAATGAGTGTGGATGTACAGCTCCGCTTCGGTTCCGAAGCGATCACCGAGTACTCCAAAGCTAATCAGGAGCCTGCTTGGTTCCTTGAAAAGCGCCTCGCTGGACTGAAGGCGGCGGGAGAGCTTCCGCTTCCCGCTTTGGAGAAAACGAAGATTGATAAATGGAATACTGCCGGGTTCGACCCGTTTCAAACCACTGCCAAGATCGCGTCGGCCAATGAGCTGAGCGAACTGGTAAAAGGGCAAATCGACGTGGACAGCGTGAAAAACCTGGTGGTGCAAAAGAATGCTTCCGCCGTTTTTCATGCCGTGACAGATGAGCTGAAGGCACAAGGCGTCGTTTTCACTACGCTCGCTGACGCGCTGCAAAACCATAGCGAGCTTGTACAAAAGTACATGTATCAAGTAGTGGCGCCAGACGAGCACAAGCTGAGTGCGCTGCATGCGGCAGTGGTGAACGGCGGCGTTTTCCTCTACGTTCCGAAAAACGTGGAAGTGGATGTACCGTTGCAGGCTGTTTACGAAATCGCTGGCGACCATGCGCTTCTTTGCCCGCATGTGCTGATCGTGGCAGAAACGAACAGCAAAGTGACCTACGTGGATACATACGTATCTGGCGAAGGCAAAAGCATGGTAGCCAACAGCATTGTCGAAGTGTTCGTAGGGGCAGGCGCATCCGTGCAGGTAGCTTCTGTGCGTTCCTTGTCCGCAGAGGTTCACGACTACAGCTTCCGTCGCGCAACGGTTGACCGCGATGGCAAAATGGAATGGATTTTGGGCGAGATGAACGACGGCAACACCGTTGCCAACAACACAACCATCCTCAAAGGAACTGGTTCGAATGCACTGACCAAATCCATTTCGGTAGGGACAGGTTCCCAGCGTCAAAACTTGACTTCCCAGGTTCAACATATCGGCACCCACTCCGAGTCGGACATGGTGAGCAAGGCCGTTATGACAGGGGAAGCAGTCAGCATTTTGAATGGGATCACCAAAATCGAAAAAGGCGCTGAAAAAGCAAACGGTGTGCAGGCGGAAAACATCCTGATGCTGAGTGACAAAGCTCGCGGCGACGCCAACCCGATCCTGTTGATCGACGAGGATGACGTTAAAGCGGGGCACGCTGCTTCGGTAGGACGCTTCAGCGAAGAGTCCATCTACTACCTGATGTCGCGTGGAATTACCCGTCAGGGCGCAGAACGTCTGATTATTCTCGGCTTCCTCGATCCGGTTGTGTCCGAAATCCCGGTGGAAGAAGTGAGAAACAAACTCCGTCAGGCGCTTGAAAGGAAGTTAGGCTAATGGACGCCAAGGAGCTTCGGAAATATTTTCCCATCCTTCACCAAGAGGTAAACGGGCACCCGCTCGTCTATCTAGACAATGGAGCAACCTCTCAAAAGCCGCTTCCGGTAATTGAGGCGATGGATAAATACTACAAGGAGTTCAACTCCAACGTGCACCGTGGCGTGCACACCTTGGGCAACCGAGCGACTGACGGCTACGAGGGCGCGAGAGAGAAGGTTCGCGCCTTCATCAACGCCCGCGAGACAGCGGAAATCGTGTTCACGCGCGGCACGACCTCCGCGATCAACACGATTGCTTACGGCTACGCTCGGTTGGTTCTGAAGCCTGGGGATGAGATTGTCACAACGCTGGTAGAGCACCATGCCAATTTCATTCCGTGGCAGCAGGCAGCCAAGGCAACCGGAGCGACCTTCAAGTTCATCCCGCTGGCAGAGGACGGGACCGTCACTCTGGACGCGGTAAAAGAAACGGTTACGGACAATACCAAGATCGTAGCGATTCACCATATTTCCAACGTACTTGGGGATACTACTCCGATCAAGGAAATTGCCCAGATCGCGCATCAGCACGGCGCTCTTCTGTTTGTGGACGGGGCCCAGGGCGCTCCGCACAAAAAAATCGACGTCCAGGATTTGGATTGCGATTTTTACGCGTTTTCTGCGCACAAGATGGCAGGCCCGACAGGCATCGGTGTCCTGTACGGCAAGCGCGAGGTGCTGGAGCAGGTCGAGCCGATGGAATTTGGCGGCGAAATGATCGACTACGTGGATAAGTACGACTCTACGTGGAAGGAGCTGCCGTGGAAATTCGAAGGCGGCACGCCGATCATCGCAGGCGCGATCGGACTCGGGGCAGCGATTGACTTTTTGCAGGAAATCGGTCTGGAAAACATCGAGCGCCATGAAAAGCATCTGGTGAAATACGCCATGGAGCAAATGCGCGAGATCGAAGGACTGACGATTTACGGCCCGCAGCAGGACCGCAGCAGTTTAATTACATTCAATCTGGATACGGTACATCCGCATGATCTGGCGACTGTGCTGGACAGCTACGGAATCGCAGTTCGTGCGGGCCATCACTGCGCCCAGCCGCTTATGCGCTGGCTGAATGTGACGGCTACCGCTCGGGCAAGCTTCTACCTGTACAACACAGAAGAAGAAGTAGATGTGCTGATAGCGGGATTGAAGAAGACGAAGGAGTATTTCGGCAATGTCTTCTCTTGATGATTTATACCGCCGCGTCATTATGGACCACTACCAGAAGCCGCGCAATCGCGGCAAGCTGGAAGAATCCGACGGACTCATTGTGAATTTGAATAACCCGACTTGTGGCGACAGCATCTCGCTCTCCTTGAAGGTTGAGGAGGGCAAGGTGGTGGACGCGAAGTTTCTAGGCGAAGGCTGTTCGATCAGCATGTCATCCGCTTCGATGATGACGGATGCGGTCAAGGGCCTGCCAGTGGAAAAGGCACTTGAGCTGGCGCACAAGTTTTCCGATATGATGCAGGGCAAAGAGATCGACGATTCCATTGATCTGGGTGACATCGAAGCTTTGTCTGGCGTAGCCAAGTTCCCGGCGCGCATCAAGTGCGCCACTCTGGCCTGGAAGGCGCTGGAGCAAGGCATCAAGCAGGCAGAGCAGAAATAGCAGTCAGGTATGGACATGAATGAAGAAGGAGTGAGCAACGATGGCTAAAAAAGCCCCTGAGATACAGGATTACCAGTACGGCTTTCACGACAAGGACGTCTCTGTATTCCGGACGAAAAAGGGTCTGACCCGCGAAATCGTCGAGGAAATTTCCAAGATCAAGGATGAGCCGGCGTGGATGCTGGAATTCCGCTTGAAAGCCCTGGACATTTTCAACAGCATGCCGATGCCGAAATGGGGTGGCGACCTGGACGACCTCGATTTCAATAGCATCACGTACTACGTAAAGCCTTCGGAAAAGCAAGGCCGTAGCTGGGATGAGGTGCCGGAAGAAATCAAGGCGACTTTTGACAAGCTGGGGATTCCGGAAGCAGAGCAAAAATTCCTCGCGGGTGTATCCGCTCAATACGAATCCGAGGTCGTTTACCACAACATGCAGGAGGACCTGGAAAAACTGGGCGTTCTGTTCTGCGACATGGATTCGGCAGTGAAGCTGTACCCGGATATCGTGAAGGAATACTTCGCGACCGTCATCCCGCCAGCAGACAACAAGTTTGCGGCGCTGAACTCGGCTGTATGGTCCGGCGGCTCCTTCATTTACGTGCCAAAAGGCGTAAAAGTGGAAACTCCGCTGCAAGCGTACTTCCGCATCAACTCGGAAAACATGGGCCAATTCGAGCGCACGCTGATTATCGCTGACGAAGATTCGTTCGTGCACTATGTAGAGGGCTGTACAGCTCCGATCTACAGCACGGATTCCCTGCACTCCGCCGTTGTAGAAATCATCGTGAAAGAGCGCGCACGCTGCCGCTACACCACGATCCAAAACTGGTCGAACAACGTTTACAACCTCGTGACCAAACGCGCGGTTGCTTACGCAGACGCGAACATGGAATGGATCGACGGCAACATCGGCTCCAAGCTGACCATGAAATACCCTGCAGTTATCATGAAAGGCCCACGCGCCAAAGGTACTGTCCTGTCCATCGCGGTAGCAGGCAAAGGCCAGCACCAGGACGCAGGTGCGAAAATGATTCACTTGGCACCGGATTGCACATCGACCATCATTTCCAAATCGATCTCCCGCGACGGCGGAAAAGTAACCTACCGCGGTCTGGCCCAGTTTGGGCGCAAGTCGGAAGGCTCCAAGTCCAACATCAAGTGCGACACGCTGATTCTGGATAAACTGTCCACGTCCGACACGATCCCGTACAACGAGATCATGAACGACAACATCACGCTGGAGCACGAAGCGACTGTCTCCAAAGTGTCCGAAGACCAGCTCTTCTACCTGATGAGCCGCGGCCTGACAGAAGCCGAAGCGACCGAAATGATCGTCATGGGCTTCATCGAGCCATTCACGAAGGAACTGCCGATGGAGTATGCGGTGGAGATGAACAGATTGATTAAGTTCGAGATGGAAGGCAGTATTGGGTAGGAAACGATAAAACGTTGTTGCCCCAGCATTTTATAAGTGGCATACGTGTTTTAAAAAATAATCGTGCCGATTCAAAATGTTCCTTTGGTGTAGAAGGCGAACTTTTATGTTCGTCTTCTTCCATTTTTTCGGCGATGGACCAGGAGCGAGAGAAGCAGCTCACTGCGCTGCGAACGCTTTGCGTGACGCGGGGTATCCTGAAATATGACGAAGCCCTCCTTCAGAATTCTAGTCTGGAGAGGGCTTCCCTTGTTTATTCTGATTCATGTTGCTTCACTAGCACAGGAATACACATGCCAGTTCATACTTCTTCAATATGTTACATTCATCAACAACGTAAATCTCCAATGGATCTTTGAGGATAATATCAAAAATGGCTCGTAGCTCCTTTGGAAGCACAATGCGTCCAAACTCATCGACTTTTCTAACAACCCCGGTTGCATTCATCGTTTATTACTCGAAACTGAATAAAAATTGAGCAAAAAAGTGGAAATAAATCTAAAATTACGCTAAATTTTAAATAGGGGTATATGGGTAATATTGTAAAATTAGGGTGATGGTTAATTTTTTGAGAGATAATTGAAAAGCCAAAAAAAGAAGATTATTGATGTTGGAAATACAATGATAAAAATTATTAGTGTCTCTTTTGGATTCTTAATCGAATCACGAATAAAATTAGAGAAACCAAGTGTAAAGAAAAACGTGATATTTTCAAAAGCTTTGTCTGCAAGGCTTTTGTTTTGATCATCATTGTTTTTCAAAGTAAACACCTCTTTTGGGTTTATTACACAATATTACCATTTATTTCCCTGTTAATAAATAGTAAAGGGTCATGAATAATGAAGAAAATTACAAGCACACTGTTAGCTTTATCGGTTGTAGGAATGTCTATATTTTCGAATTTTGCTGTAGTACCTACAACTTTCGCGAAAAGTAGCAAGGCTTATGAAAAAATTCCTCAGCCTAAATTTGATTCTTATAAGATTGAGTTAAATGATGGATATAAAATTGTTTCCGAAAGTGTTGAAATAAACAAAAATGATGATTTCATCGAGACATCAGTTTATTCAAGAGAGGATTTTTTTGATAATGACGGTAAATATCAAAATACTGTCCTTGAGATTTCTTCTTTCCACAATGATTTCGAGACTGGAGAGGCAAAGAATAAATTCCTAACTAAAACGGTTCATGATGAAAAAGGAAGAAAGACGTTGTCAAGTAAAAAAACTGTCTCTTTTGAGATTACTGATTTTGAAGCAGAGATTGAAAGTTATTTTGAAGATGAAGAGGGGGCATTTGATAAAATCGAGGGGTATACTCTAGAAGACGTTAAAGAAGAGAAGGAAACAATAAATAAAGAAATTGAAAAGAATAATAATTCCATTGGTTTAAAGGCTGTTTTAGCCAGAGGAGCTTTTGACAATTATTACAACCATGATAATAAATCGGGAGACTTTGAAATTCAGGCTTTGAGTGCCTCAGCACATGAATATATTAGGATTACAGGTAATGAAGATGATGGGGATAACTCTGACTCTTTGTCGAATTTCAAGAGCTATATAAAAGCTTATGAAGATGCAGTTATTACAAAAATGGATCGAGAAGAGTTTAGAGATGAGGTAAATGCTTGGGCTAGCGGTATTTCTTCCTTCCTTACTATTGGCCAATACGGAGGAGAATATTTAAAAGGACCAGCGGGATGGGTTAAAGGAGTTAAGTACCTTGGAAAAGCGTTCATGGTTGCTAAGTTAGCCCTTTGGACAACACAAGCCTATGCTTCAGGGGCGGTCTTGGGTTACTCAAATATTGCAGCAGAAAATCTAGATAACGCTAGAAAAGAATTGAATTACAAAAACTGGACGAATGTAAGAATGAAGATTGTTAGCGGATACTAAGAGTGTGGAGGGTATTTATTAGACTCTCAAATTATTACTCATGCGAGTTTAAGACAATGTAGGCGTAGCTTCCCTCCCTAATCTAATCGATGTAGGGAGGGGTGTTTTTATTTGAGCCTTTTGCAGATTTCTGAGCCCTTTCGTATCAAGCACTTGAAAAGCATAAAAAAGGACTTCACCCCAAGAAGGA